>JAHEJX010000187.1 GCA_024638645.1 Actinomycetes bacterium | reverse complement strand
GTGCTCGGCGAACGATCGAATCAGCTTGTCCTTGCGGTCCTCGTCCCAGTCCTGGAACTTGGGGAAGGCCCGGATGCCGATCAAATCGCAGTAACGGGACAGCACCTTTGCCGCTTCACGGGCATGCTCCTCTGCGTCGTCGAGCATGATGGCCCCGTCTTCGAACTCGAGGGGCCACATCCCGCCGGAGGGGGACAGAATGATGGCGTGGCCGCCGAGCTGATTGGCTCCGACATCGAAGGATGTGCGTGTTCGCAGTGAGTTGTTGAGGAACAAGAGGGCGATCGTCTTGCCGGCGAGAGCGTCGCCTCGAGGCGACGCCTTGAAGGCTCGCGCCTCATCGATCAGTGCCTGTAGCTCGGGTCGTGACCAGTCGTAAGTGTTTAGAAAGTGCCTGATCGGTCAAAGTGTCGTGCCCGCGGCCATCGCGATCAAGTCACAAGCGTGTGCAGCTAGTCATGATTACCAGTATCCACCGCACACGCTTGAGCTGAGCGCCGTTCAGCGTGTGCCGTGGGTACGGATAATTGTGACTGAGTGCACACGCTCGGCTGGGTTCTGACCGAGATCACCGTTTGGTGAGAAGGAAGCTGGCTGTCTTCCAGTCGGGATATTGGGCGAAGTCCTCGATGTCCCAGTCGTCGCCGAACAGGTCTTCGAGCTCGCCGGGGGCTATATGCGACATTCTCGAGGTCCCCTTGAAACTGAAGCGGGGGAGTTCTTCTGTCTCGCCATAGAAGCAGTACTCGAGGAACTTGGCTCCCGGACTGGCAAGACGGGTGAAGGTGCCCGCCATGGCGCGTCGCGCGTCTCCCCGTAGATCATCGAGGGTTCCGAAGTCGGTCAGGAAGTCGAATCTGCCGTGGAGCCCCGGGATCGAGGCTGCGGTGAGGTCTCCGACAATGAAGTTCGCCTCGACCCCCGAAGTGCGTGCTCTCTCCTCGGCCCTCCGAATGGCCACCTCGGAGAAGTCGACGCCCCACGCTTCGAATCCCTGGTCCCCGAGATGGACCACGTTTGCCCCGGTTCCGCAACCGAGGTCGAGAGATCTGGGGTGGGAAGTTGGGTCTACTTGCCCACTGTCCAGGAGATCGATGAGATCCTTACGTACCCCATCCGAGTCCCATGGAGCCCAGATCCGGTACATCCAGTCGTAGACCTGCGCGCCGAGCATCAGGCTGGATCCGTCTCGGATCTCTCGAGCCATAGTGCGTAGAGAACCGGGACTTGGGTGACTCCGTAGAGCAGGTGGTTGAGATAGTGGGCGATGCTCTGCTCAGGAGCGAAGGGCCACATAGACAGGGGTAGGACGCTGAGCACTGCCCCGACCAACAGGTTTAACGCTACCCATGCCAGTGTCGCCCACCAGACGATCCGACCTGGCTGGATGAGCCACCAAACCGCCAGTGCGACGGATGGAACGAAGATGGAGAGCATCTCCGGAGCCAGGAAAGGCATGTCGGGGAACTCCAGGTTGTTGTGAAACCAGGCACCCCACGCTGACACGGCGAGGCCTGTGAGGATCCAGTTGCGACGGCTCCGCTCGGTTTGGGCCTGTTGGGTCGCCAACGTGTCGGCCACTAACCCTCCTCTCAGTTTGCGGTAGGGAATGTACTTTATTTGTTTGCGTCGTGCAACTAAAATGTGTTCATGTCGGGGAAACGCCCATATCGCTTGGGCAAACGGAAGGCGGCGGTCGAGGAGACCAAACGCCGGATACTGCGGGCGGCTGCTCTCGAGTACCAAGAGAATGGGATCGACGACACGTCGATGACATCAGTAGCCAAGCGTGCCGATGTCGCACCTGGAACCGTGCTCTATCACTATCCGACACCGCATGATCTAGCCGAAGCCGTGGTGGATGGTTGGATCGAGGAGTTCGTCTTGCCTGCGGTCGAGTCGATCGACGCCTCGGCACCGTTGGAGGCCCGCGTGGCGGATCTGGTTCGGGAGCTCTTCGATCTCTACGAGCGCACCGAGGAGGCCTATCGGGTTTATCAGAAGGGCCCTGACCATCCGGTGCTGCAGCGAGCGAACGATTGGTGGGAGCGGAATGTGGAAACAATGTTGCTTAGGGCTCTAGGCGATCGAGCAAAGGATCCAGATGCGATGAGAGTCGTGTCGGCACTCGTCAACCCCGGGTTCAGAGGCACGATGCTCAGCACAGGCATCGACCCCGACCGCGCCAAACAGGTCGCTACCACACTGATCCTGGCATGGCTCACCTGACTGACACCCTGCGTCGGAGCGTGTGCAGCTAGTCAGGACTACCAGTATTCACCGCACACGCTCGAGCCGAGCACCGTTCAGCGTGTGCCGTGGGTAGGGATAGTTGTGTTTCAGTGCACACGCTTGTCGATGACCACGATGCCGTCCTCGGCGAGCAGACGCGCTTGGCGGGCAGGATCGGGGGAGCGTAGGTACCCGCCGGCGCCGACGACACGCCACCACGGAATGTCGGCCCCGGTCTTGCGCAGCAGGCTCCCGACGGCTCGCGCGGCTCCAGGGAATCCCGCCTCGGCAGCCACCTCGCCGTAGGTCACTACATCACCTGGCTTCAGCCGGGCGATCACCTCCAGGGCGGCGTCCTCGAAATCGGTCAAATCGTGCCGAAGAGACGGTCTCCCATGTCCCCGAGCCCGGGTGCGATGTAGAAGTGCTCGTTCAGCTCACGGTCGAGCGAAGCAGCGACGATGCGTACATCGGGATGGTCCTCTTTCATCCGGTTCATCCCCTCTGGCGCTGCGACCACACACACAGCAGTGATGTCCTTGGCACCGTTCTCTTTGACCTTGTCGACCGCCCAGGACAGTGATCCACCGGTGGCGAGCATCGGTTCGAGGATCAGCACCCTGGCCGTGTCCAGCGTGGGGAACTTCGTGTAGTACTCGAGGGGCTCGGCTGTCTCCTCGTCTCGCTGCACCCCGGCGAACCCGATCGCTGCGTCGGGAACGAGGGTGAGCACCGAACCGAGAAGCCCCAGACCTGCCCTGAGGACGGCGACGGCGACCACAGGCCGGCGAAGTCGGGCCCCCACCGCCTTCTCGAGCGGTGTCTCGATGCTCACTTCTTCGGTGGCCATGTCGGCCAGGGCTTCGGCGACCAGGAGGTAACCGAGCCGCTCGGCGATCTGGCGGAAGTGGGGCGGCTCCGTCTCCTTGTCTCTCAGAATTGTCAGGAGGTCGCCGGCCAGGGGATGATCGAGAATCGTTGCTGCCATGAGACCGAGAATAAGACGTGAGACCCGGGCGT
The DNA here is from genome assembly GCA_024638645.1 of Actinomycetes bacterium. Lineage (GTDB taxonomy): Bacteria > Actinomycetota > Acidimicrobiia > Spongiisociales > UBA5794 > JAHEJX01. The sequence goes on along the minus strand of JAHEJX010000187.1, from coordinate 44 downwards.
GCCCAGGCCACTCGGTCGTGTCAGCCGGTGTTGCGCATCCCAGC
>JAHEJX010000023.1 GCA_024638645.1 Actinomycetes bacterium | reverse complement strand
CAGGAGATCGGATCAGGAGCCTGGGGCCCTTCGCTCCAAGACGGCAGGTCTGTCATTCAGTTCCCCGATGCGGCTGATCAGATACGCTTCATCATTTCTGGCTCGGAGTTTGCCGTGAACTACGGTATCAACGGACTCGGTAGTGGCCGAATGCCTGGATTCGGCCAGATCCTGAGCACAGAAGACATCGAGTTGATCATCGAGCTGGAAAGGGCCCTCTGATGCGGGAAACCCTCAAGAGGCTTCACGGCGAAGAACAGGGTCTAAGCGCTCTCGAGAAGCTCGGAATCGCGGCGGTCGTCATTACGGTCATCTCATTCATCCCGCCTGCCCGTGGACTCATCGGGGACGCATACGACGCAACGTTCAAGCAGCGGGACGCCAACGGCGACATCACGGCATTCTCGATTGCCGCTCGTGGCATCCTCATCACCATCACGGCTCTGATCGCATTCGTAGGCACCGGATTCCTGCTGCTCTATACGAATGTGGGCAAGCGGCTGGCGTTCCTGATCACGGGAGCCGCCACGTTCGGTTGGATGGTCATCGGATCGATGCTCTTCGTCGTATACGCGCCTCGTGGCATCCGTCCTTCCTCGCTCGAGGGGCTCAATGCCTTCCAGATGCGTGTCCCCGCTATCGCGCTCACGGTCGGATCAGCGATACTTTTCGTGATGTTCGTCCTGGCGCTGGATCGCTACGAAAGCGAAACCGAGTAACGCCTAGACGGCTCCCTCACCGCTGAGGTGGAAGGTGAGAATCTGGAGCTCAGTCGACAGATCGACCCGGCGAACTTCGACCCCTTGAGGAACCTGAAGGACCGCAGGGGCAAAGTTGAGGATCGACTTGATACCTGCCCGCACCACCCGATCTGCCACATCCTGAGCCGCTGCTGCCGGGGTTGCGAGAATCGCGATCGAAATGCCACGCTCGTTGACTATCTCCTCGAGGCTCTCCAGCTTTTCGATCGGCCTTCCTCCGACAATGCGGCCGACCTTGTCCGCGTCGGCGTCCAGAACCGCATTTACCTCAAACCCCCACACCTCGAAACCCCCGTAGTTGGCGAGCGCAGTTCCGAGGTTGCCGGCGCCGATCAGCGCCACCGAATAGCCCTGGGTGAGGCCCAACGCCTGCCGCAGCTGCGCCCGCAGCTCTGCAACGTTGTAGCCGACACCTCTGGTGCCGTGAGACCCGAGGTGAGATAGATCTTTGCGTACTTGCGCTGAGTTGACACCCGCAATGGAGGCAAGCTGTTCGGATGAGCACGTTGCCTGCGTCGCCGGTAAGTCTCCCAGCGACCGCAGATACACGGGAAGTCTGGAAACCGTTGCTTCTGGAATAGCCTTGTTGATCACGCAGAAAGGTTAGACATGGAGTTGGAGGGTCAAATCTCAGACAGGTCTTTTGGGTATTAGGCAATAGGTATTAGGCATGACGCAGGTGCGGGTGCGGGTTGCCCAACAGTTAGTACTCTTGGGCTATGCGCCCTGTCACCGCCGGAGTTGTTCTGCTTCTTCTTGCCCTCATCGTGGGCACCTTCATCTGGAAGGTTCAGTCGACCGGGTTGACGCTTTGAATGGCGACCGGCGTGCCGACTTTGCGAAAGGTGACGGCTATCCCCTCTTCGAGAGGAAAGTCCTCGTCTGAACGGCCACCCCTGACCGCCACTGCCATCTGGCCATAGGAGTCGACGTGCAGCAGGCCTTCGCCCTCCACGACGTCGCCGTATGCCTTGACCCAGGTGAGCTGATGCTCGATCGCTCCAATGCGCATGATTATGTCGTCACCGGGCGTGAGCCCCACCATCTGCATGTCATCGGGACTGATGTTCGATTGCGAGTTGCCGAAGTGGTCGACCCAGAGCACCTCACCGCGCACGGCATGCTCGTCGTGCTCAACGAGAGGCATCATCAGCGGAGTCACAGAGTCGGCGGGCACATCGGAGCCGAGATCTTCGAACGCTGCTTGCCCTGACGCGATCACCGCGGCCGCCGGGGCAAACCTGTCTCGACCGTCGAACGTCACTCCACTGGCGGGCAAGAGCAGCTCCGGGTTGTCAAGAGCCACGATCTTGTCGGCGCCGCCGACCATGGCAACCGCCGGTGCGAGCAGCCCATTGTCTGGGCCGATGAAGACTCCCCACTCCGTGCGAGCCGCAATCGGGTTCCGGGGTGTGCCGACACCTGGATCGACGACAGCCAGCATGACACCCTGGGGCATGTACTGGACGGACCGGAGTAGCGCCATCGCTCCAGAACGCACATTGCCACGCGGAAAGTCGTGGCCGACGTCGATCACACGGACCTCGGGAGCGATCCGGGCGATCACCCCGTGCACCACGCCGACGAACTCGTCGGTACGGCCAAAGTCGGACAAGAATGAAATGGGGAGGGGCAAAGTCATCAGCCGAGGATAGAGCGACCCATGAGCCGCCGATCTAGGCGGGAAAGCCTCCTGCCTTGCCGACTGCGGTCGGTAGCTCCCTCCCGAGCAGGGTTGCCAGCCAGCGCCCGATTTCGGCGACATCGGCCATTCGCATACCCGATGCGATCCCGCTGCGTTCCAGCATGTAGAGCATGTCCTCAGTGGCTACGTTGCCGGTCGCGTTGGGAGCAAAAGGACAACCGCCTGCGCCGCCTACCGAAGCGTCGAGTGTCGTCACGCCGGCAACGATGGCAGCGTATGAGTTGGCGACAGCCGTATTGCGTGTGTCGTGGAAGTGCATCCGCAGCGGTGTGTCGCCGACGACCGCGCGGACCGCTTCAATTATCTCCGTGACCCTTGGGGGGACTGCGACGCCGATGGTGTCACCGAGCGCGATCTCATCGGCGCCGGCTGCAGCCGCTCGCCGCGCGAGTGCGGCCACTGCGGTAACCGGCACCTCACCGTCGAAAGGACACCCCCAGGCGACCGAGATGGTGACGGTGCAGGGCCGAGCCGTCGCCCGCGCCAGCGGCAGCATCTCCTCGATGGAGCTGATCGCTTCCTCAACCGGCACGCCCTGGTTCGATTGACTGAACCCCTCCGTAGCCGCAACAGAGAAGTTGATCTCATCGACGGTCGTGTCGAGAGCCCGATCGAGGCCGCGGCGGTTGAGGACGAGGCCGATATAGGAGACGTGCGGAGGACTGATTCCAAGCGCGGCCATGACGGCTTCCGCGTCCGCCATTTGCGGGACAAGCTTCGGATGGACGAACGAAGCCGCTTCGATGCGCCGAGCGCCTGCCGCCACCAGGCGTCTGATGAGCTCGACCTTCTCAGCAGTGGCGAGGATGGCTTCCTCGTTCTGCAAACCGTCACGAGGCCCCACTTCGACAATGGATACTTCCGCTGGCAACATCTCCACGGCGCCAAACTACCGCAGCACAGACAGGAGCCCGACTTGAACTTCGACACGATGCGGCTGTTCTTTTCGCTGCTCGCCGTAGCCGCCAACATTGCCGTGCTTGTCGTCGTCGCTCTGTTCATCGCAGCTCGGTTCAGCGAGGCGGCCACCCGTCAACGCGACACGCTCCTCGATTCAATTCGCGGCTACGAGCTGTGGATGGCCTTTTCCATCGCGCTCGTAGCCACTCTCGGGAGCCTCTACCTGTCTGAGATCGAACATCTGATTCCATGTCGCCTGTGCTGGTTTCAGCGAATCTTCATGTACCCCCTCGTCGTCGTCCTCGGCGTTGCGGCGTGGCGGAGGGACAATCAAGTCAGGTTGACAGCAGCAATCCTGGCCGGCATCGGGGGTTTGATCTCGATCTACCACTACCTAATCCAGCATTTTCCCGGCTTGGAGTCGGGCGCCTGCGACCCGGTTGCTCCCTGCAGCGCCGCATATATCTGGCAGTGGAACTTCGTTTCCATCCCATACATGGCGGGAAGCGCATTCGCCCTGATTCTGACGTTGGTGTTTGCTTTGCGCATCAACGAGGGCAGAATGTCCGAACACGAGTTCGCGGAGTGAATTACCTATGACTGGCCCGAAAGCCAAACCCAAGCGCAAGATGCCGGCACAGAAGTCGACAGGAGCCTCGGTTGCCGCCGCAGGCAACGGCGGGCCGAAGAAACCTGTAGTCGCGGCTCCCAAGCCCAAGCGCAACATCCCGGTCTTCGGAATCGTCATCGGCGTCATCGCGGTTCTGCTCGTCCTGGCGGTGACTCTCACCGCAGACTCTGGGCCCGGCAGCGAGTTCGGAGAGCCGGTAGTAGCCGGCGACGGTCTGCCGTTTTTCCAGTCGACGGCCGGCGACATCGCAATCGGTCTACAGGCGCCTGTTGCCACAGGCGAGGACTTTGCGGGCGACGCTGTCGTCGTCGGCGAGCCGGGCACGCCAACCGCGATCGTCTTCCTGGCCCATTGGTGCCCCCATTGCCAGCGCGAAGTGCCGCGAGTCCAGGCATGGCTCGACTCCGGCGGCATGGAGGGCGTAGACGTGGTGAGCGTCGCGACATCGATCAACTCGGCACGGACCAACTATCCGCCGTCGAGCTGGCTCGAGCGTGAAGGATGGTCGCCGGAGGTGCTGATCGACGATACGGACAGCAGCGTGCTCCAGTCATACGGCGCAGGTGGGTTCCCGTACTGGGTCTTCCTCAATGCCGACGGCACGGTCGCCGCCCGCAGCGCGGGACAGTTGGACATTGCCCAGCTAGAAGTCTTCCTGAACGCAATCGCCGCCTCGAGCGCATAGGCGACGTAGCTGGTACTTCGCATCTGTTATCTCATATCGAGTCAGTAATCGACTGCCGGCACAACCGTTCCAACACATTCCCCAAAACCGATTTTCGGTCCGTGGTCGCTCTGGCACCAGCCGGTAATACGAACGGTGTCGCCGTCTTCAAGGAAGGTGCGTTGCGTTCCGTCTCCGATTTCGATCGGCTCGGAACCGTTCCAGGAGAGCTCGAGCAGACTTCCGAATTGATTTCGCTCCGGCCCTGACACAGTGCCACTTGCGTAGAGATCACCGACCCGAATCGCAGTTCCGTTGCTGGCAGCGTGCGCCAGCTGTTGAGCCATCGTCCAGTACATGTCTCTGAAGCTGGTGCCGGTGATCAAGCTGCCGTTCAGTTCCACTTGAAGCGTCAGGTCCAGAGCCAGGTTCGGCTTGGCATTCAGATAGGGAAGCGGTTCGGGTTCCTGCGCAGTGGCTTCGACCATGAATGGCGCCAGCGCCTGGGTAGTCACCACCCATGGCGACGTCGAGGTGGCGAAGCTCTTGCCGAGGAATGGCCCAAGCGGGCGGTACTCCCAGGCCTGGATATCTCGTGCCGACCAATCATTGACCAGCACCACTCCCCCGATGTGATCCAAAGCATCGTCGACGGCGATCGTCTGTCCGAGGGCGGTTGGCTTGCCGGTGAAGAAGCCGACCTCGAGTTCGATATCGAGCTTCCGAGAGGGGCCGAAGGTTGGCCCATCGGGACCTGGGCGCTGGCCGTTGGGCCGAGTGACGGGGGAACCGCTGACCACGACAGTCGACGCCCGACCGTGATATGCGATTGGTACGTGCCTCCAATTCGGCAGTAGCGGCGGATCGTCGGGACGAAACATGCGACCGACGTTGGTCGCATGCTGCTCCGACGAATAGAAGTCGACATAGTCCCCCACCGTGAATGGCATGTGCAGCTCGGCCGCAGCCATGCCAACCATCCCCCGATTCGGGACGCGCGATAGTTCCTTGTTCCCCGCAGTGAGCAGTTCAGACACTCGCCGCCGCACCGGCTCGGCACCAAACGCAAAAAGCGAATTGAGAGATCCTCTGAGCATCGCTTCGCTCGGAAAGCTCATGACGCCACTGCGGTGCACGGCCAGAAGGTCGACTATCTGGTTGCCGATCGCAACGCCTGCTCGTGGCTCCTGATCGTCGCCCGTCGTAAACATGCCGAAAGGAAGGTTCTGGATCGGGAAATCTGAGGAGTCGTCGACCGCCAGCCAGCTCCTGAGGCCCGGATCGTTCGTGGCGTTCATCAGTTGTTGATCATCCCCAGGCCGATCAGATCTTCGATCGGGTCATCGAAGCTGCAAGAGCCGTAGGAGGCGAATTGGCTCCGCGTTGCGGAGAGTTCGCCGACACGCACCGTGCTGTCGCGCCACTTGAAGCCGGCCGCAGACACAGCAAAGGCCGCCGGATCATCTTCGGCAATGACCGTTGCCAACTCGTCGCGGTCCGCCCCCCGCCTCGCCAACGCTCCTGCCATGAGGAGATTGAGAAAACCATGGCGCTTGATTCCGAGCTCTTCATCGAAGTGCCTCACCGGATGATGGAGGCCGGCTGTCGCCTTGTACGGAAGCCCAAGTTGAGTGCAGTGGTGAATGAATTCGGCTACCTGTTCCGGATCTGGGAACGCTTCGACTGTGAGCCCACCGCAGCGCAGCTTGGCCCCGAGCGGGCGTCGCTCCTCAGCACGATGGTCGGACAGGGCAGCCAGGGCATTACCGATGCCTTTGCGCCAGCCTTCGGTGCGCGGCACTTCAAAAAGGGGGGTAGCGACCGCAGAGGCAGTCAAGGCCGCGGTGACCGCTGAACGCGACGCCGCAAAAGCATCGGATCGGGATCTGCCGTCGCTTGCTGCGGCAGGCAAAGGCACCTCGAGCAAAGCCACCTGGGCGCCCGGCTCCATTTCGGCGTCGAACGCACGCACGAGAACTGCGGCCGCAGCGACCTCGCCGTCGAGAATGGCGCTGATGGCCCACGGCTCTTCGCCTGCGACCATCGAAGCCATCAGCCGGCCTCCGAGTTCTTCGAGTTGCGTGGCCGTGATGATGAATCTGCCAATCAGCCATCGGTGCCGACCGGTCCGAGCCGCCCGGTATTCGGCAACCGCTTCATCGAGATCGAGCAGGGCCGGGGGAAACAAGCCTGCGTAATCGATCAGGTCGCTGAAGAGGGCACGATCGGCGGTCTTCAGACTTGATATTGCCTCGATCGTCGCCTCCTGAGCCCCGGCATGCGTGCACATTGTAGGGATCGGGGTTGCACCGAAGACGCCCATCTTGGGCTGTCTAGTCCCCCCGAACTAGCCCAAAACCCTCACCCCAAAGGCTTGCCGACCAGGTACTCTCACCGTACGGGAAGCGACCGGCCGGACCTCTTGGGCTAGGAGGGCCGTTCGTTGGGAAGGACCAGGGAGTAAACCTCGTGACATTCACTGTTGGTTCGACCTGTGTCACCGCTTGGTGCGAACGATGACACGGACGACACAAGCAACGAACGTGATCGTTCCACTGCAGTCTCTACTGATTGCAATGAGTGACGGCGTTCTCATTACGGACGAAATCGGAAGGCGCACATACGCCAATCCTGCATTGAGCGACTTGGTCGGCGTCGATCCATGCGCGCCCGCCAATGACACCGGCGCTCCGGCTTGGATCGAAGTCGGCCAGCACGATCGGTACAACGAATTCCTCGAAAGGGCCAAAGCGGGCGAGATCGGCGAGGAGATTCTGTCACTCGAGTGGACCCTCGTATCGGCCACCGGGCGCCGTGTTGCGGCATTGATGAAGCTGATCCCGATGAAGCGAACGACAGCCGGCCCTGTGCCGATGTTGTGGCTTATCGTGCCCGACCGGACCCCTGCAAACGGGGCGGTGTTGCGCAGCCAGCGCGAGCGCGATCTCGAGGAGACGCTCAGCCGGATCGGTGAGGAGCTGAGCAAGGCCGGGGTCGTCGCAGAGAACTCGATGCCAAGTCCGAATCTGGAGCGCCCAGAGCTGGCTCGGTTGTCGCCAAGAGAACGCGACGTTCTCGAGCACTTGCTCGATGGCCACCGCGTCTCGACTATTTCGCAACGACTCGAAGTTTCGGAGCACACCGTGCGCAACCACCTGAAGTCGATGTTCCGCAAGCTCGGCGTTCACAGCCAGCCGGAGCTCATCGATTTCGCCAGGGACGGCAACCGTCCCACATAGCTGGTGCCGTGGCGTGCCGAGTGAGTACGCTCTGCGCCGAAAGCACCGGCAAGGTCGAGGGGCTGGATGGCTCATCTCCGTCTGTTTGCAAGCCTTCGCGAGATCGCAGGCACAAATATGGTCGAAGTCGAGGCCGACACCGTCGGCGCGGCGCTCGACTTCGCCGTCGATCAATACGGCGAACGGTTCGCTGCAGGGTTGGGGACCGCACAGGTATGGGTGAACGGTGATCAAGCGGAGCGGACAACGCCGGTATCCGCTTCCGACGAGATCGCTCTGATCCCTCCGGTCTCGGGTGGGACAACTGCCATCGACCACTCGGCCGACCTCACGTCTTCTGTGCTTGCCGGCACCCTTTGGGTCACGGTGCTGCTCGCTAACCTGATTTCGACCGAAGCGTTGGCGTTCGCTGCGGTCGGCAGCACCATCGCCTGGCTGTGGGACATATCAGACACATATGCTCTCCGGCGGCCAAGTATGCAGATGATCCCGGCAATGGCCGGGACCACTGCGGGCGCTACCGCTGCCTATCGATTCGGCGAGGCAGGGCTCGCCGGCGGGCTGGGCCTCGCCGTCATGTTTGCTCTGTCGTGGGCCGTGTTCGATAAACGCAACCGCAGCGTGGAAACACTGTCCCTGAGCACACTGCTGTCGGCGGTCGGCGCACTTGGCGCTGGAGCCCTCGTTTTGGTCCGCCTCGACTCGGCCGCAAAGGTGACGGGGTTCTTGGTAATCGCAGGCCTGGCTGCCGTGGCGTCTTGGGCAGGTCGTCGCTTCGGTGGAGCCTCGATCGATCCCAATCTGGCTATGGCCCTAATCGTCATCGTCGCCGGCATCGTCATTGGTGCCCTCGCCGAGTCACTCGAGATACTGGTAATGGTGCTCTCGGCAGCGCTCGCGGCGGGCGGCTTGATCGCAGGCCGCACACTTGGCTCGTTGGTTCGTAACGGCGATGTTCTCCACACCGTACGAGCTCCAGGAATGCTGACGATGCTCGACCCTGCCATTGTCGGAATAGCGCTGTGGTGGGCCGGCCTGCTGCTCTTCTCGTCTCTCGGCGCCTAGGCCAGCGACTCGCCTGCCAACAACCCAAAAGCCGCCAGCGCAACACCTGCGGCAATCGAAACAACGAGATACACAATCGCCGATGCGGAGTTTCCGCTGCGTATCAGGACGGACGTCTCCAGAGCAAATGTCGAGAACGTTGTGAAGCCTCCAAGCAGGCCTGTAAACAGTGCCAGCCGCAGCCCGGGGGCGACTCTGTCGCCGATCCAGCCGACCAGCAGCCCAAGCACGAACGCGCCGACGAGATTGACCGTGAGTGTGGCCATCGGGAACGTGCTCAGACCGTAGATGCGGTCCACCAAGTAGCGGCTTGCGCTGCCGATGGCACCGCCAATGGCCACGAAGAACACCTCTTTCACCAGCCTCGCTCCTTCATGACGTCGCACAGTAACCAGGGTGCTTGCACCGGTCGCGGACCGGGGAATGTGGAAACTGATCCGTATTCGCTTGGATGGCGTCAGTTCGGGCTATCCTCCCGCCTATGCGAACCGCCCGGTCGCGTCTCATGGTTCTCACCTTGGCAATTGCGATGCTCTCCGCGTCGCCAATTGGCGCGGGTGCCCAAAGCCGCGAAAGCGCTGATCGGGCCAAAGCCGAAGCCGAGGCCGCGCTCCAGGAGCTGCGCGAAGCCAACGACGCCGTTGAAGCAGCCTTGGCGGAGTACCACGTTCTCGAAGACGAGATGGAGTCTCTGACGTGGAAGATCAGCCAACTCACGGATCGAATCAAGGACTACGAGGGCGAAGTCAGAGACCTGCGGACTCGTGCCGAAGAGTTGGTGGCAGGTGCGTACATGGCCGGCGGAACCGACCTCGTTGAAATTGCGCTGGAAGTCGATTCGATCCAAGACCTGCTCGCCGGGCAGGTGCTGCTCGACAGGGCCGCAGACAACGACCTCGTTTCGGTAACTCGCCTCGACGCGGTGCGCCGGGAAATGAACCGGCTCAAGGATGACCTCGACGTCGACCAGGCTCGCGTCGTGGTACTTCGTGCCGCTGCAGAAGCCAACGTGATCAATCTCGATCAGTTACAGCGTGTCGCTGCAGAGGCTTACAGCAAGGCACAGGACAAAGCCAAGGACGAGCTCGCCAAATATCTCGCAGAGAAGCGCCGTCGTGAGATCGAAGAGGCAGCCAAGCGCCGTGGTGCCGCCGCCGGGCTCCCGGTCGCTGCCACGCCATGGTTCAAGTGCCCCGTGCCCGGTGCCAATTTCATCAACGACTGGGGTTTCGCTCGTTCAGGCGGCCGAACCCATAAGGGGACTGACGTCTTCGCCCCTCGCGGGACCAAGGTGCTCGCTCCTGACTCGGGCAGGGTAACCCTGCGTTCCAACAGCCTCGGTGGCATCACGATCTGGCTGTCCGGGGACAACGGCATCTCTTATTACCTCGCCCACCTGGACGGATACGCCTCAGGACTGGGCACCGGCGATCGTGTTGGCAGCGGTGAAGTCATCGGTTACGTTGGCAATACGGGCAACGCAGTCGGAACCAGCCCGCACCTCCACTTCCAAATGCACCCGGGAGGGGGCTCGGCAGTGAATCCGTTCCCGACTCTCCGGCACTATTGTTGAATCTCCCTCGCTACCAGCGAACAACTGAAAGGCTCCACACTGGATCAGAACCGCCGCCGCATTGACGTAATCGCAGATGAAAGCTTCGCTCAGGAACTCGAGAACGTGGCTCTAGATGATCTGCGTGAGCGTCGCCGCGTCTGCGACACCGTCGACACGGAGCTCTCCTACTACCGACGGCTTCTGCACGGTCGTATGGATTTACTCGCTTTTGAGATGCGACGCCGTTCCGGTGAGGAGACTCGGAGCCTGATCGAGGCGCTCCCTGAGATCCTCGCTGACACCGGCGGTGGCGGCGATGATGCGGGCGAGCTTCCGGCCAAGCCTCTGGCAATCGAAGCTCCCGACATGCCGGAAACCGGCCGTCGCGATATCGATCGAGTCCTCGAAGACGACTTCCTCGCCCACCTGCCGACGCTGGATGATGAGGAAGTTGAGCACATCCAGTCGATGCTCGCCGAGACAGAATCGGAGATCTCGGCAAAACGTCGGATGGTCTACGACGCATACGAGCGTATCCAGAGTGAGCTGTCACGCCGCTATCGGCAGGGTCTTGCCGACGTAGACGAACTGCTCGGCAGCTAACGAGGGTGGTTTGGGTGAAGCCCCGCAGTCCACACTTTCGGTCGAGCCGATAGCCAAACGTCCCGAGCCCGCCGTGCTCGCCCACACAGTCCGCACAGGACTGGTCGAATCGCTCCACCGTGGTTCGGCCATCGCAGTCGACGAGTCCGGTGCCGTGCTATATCAGATCGGCGACGTCGACCGAGTGATCTTCTACCGGTCTGCTATCAAGCCACTCCAAGCGCTGGTGGCTCTACGCGTCGGAACTTCGCTCTCTGTCGAGGAAATCGCAATCACGTGTGCCAGCCACAGTGCATATCCGATCCACATTGCGTTCGTCCGGAAGATCCTCGGCGATGTGGGCCTCGACGAAACCGCCCTGCAAACGCCGGTGGATTGGCCCCTAGGTCGTGGAGCCAGAGACCTCCTCGTAGCCGCCGGACATCGGGAAAAGCGGCGCATTTGGCACAACTGCAGCGGCAAACACGCAGGTTGGATTGCGGCGTGCCGGACCGCCGGATGGGATCACACGGAATATCTATCCCCCGATAGCAACTTGCAACAGGAAGTGCTCGAGATTGTCAGGGATGCAACGGGGGTTGACCCCGCACCTACCGGAATCGATGGGTGCGGGGCACCAACGCTGCGCGGCTCGGTTCGCGGACTCGCCCAGGCGTTCGCAAGACTCAGCTCGGATCCACAATATGCGGCCACCGCAAACGCGGTACACCGTTTTCCTGCCCTTTCAGGCAGCAATGACCGCCCCGACGGCAAGCTCGGTGCCTGGTGGGATGGGCCGATAAAGGCCGGGGCGCAAGGTCTGATCGGGGCCGGCCGCCACGGGGTTGGAGTCGCAGTCCGATCCGAAAGTGGAGACGGGGACATCGCCGTACTCGCCTTGATCGCGGTTGCCGCCAAACTCGGCCTGCTGTCCCCGGCGGCACTGGATGCGCTGTCCGACACGTCTGCTCCCGCTGTGCTTGGGGGCGGCACCGCGGTCGGTACCATCGAACCGGTGATGCAGCCGTGAGGATCCATTCCGACTGGGCAGCACCCGGCTTCGCACTCCAGTCCTTGTCGGCGCACGTTGGGCCGTTTGCCACCTCTGCCATGCTGCGATGTTGGTGGGAACAACGCGGCAGCGGTGCCCTGTTGATCGTGGAAGCCGACGAATCCCTCCTTCCCTTCTATAGGTTCGAGAACACAATCCGGTTCATGGGCGAGGCAGATCTCTTCGACTACCACTCGCCGCTTGGCGCCGATGCCGTCCGGCTTGTTGCGGAATGGGCGGAGGACCTGGAGTCTGACCTGATACTCGACTTCGACAGCCTTCCCGGAGATGCCGCCGATGCGCTGATGACCGGCCTGAACAAGGCGGGTTTGGTACCCGTTGCCGAAGTACACCAGAGCGCTGCGGTTCTCACGCTGCCCGACGACTACGAGGGTTACCTGGCTCAACTCGACAAGAAGCAACGCCACGAGACCCGTCGCAAGCGTCGTAGATTCACCGAAATCCTGGGCGAACCAAGCCTCATGAGAGCCACGGGGCAGGACGCCATCACCCGCTTTGCTGCAATGCACCGAAAGGCCGCAGGCGACAAGGGCACTTTCATGAATGAGGACATGGAGGAGTACTTCCAGCGTCTCCACATCGAAGCAGCAGGACATGTCGACTTCCTCCATGGCGACCGTGATGTTCCCGTTGCCGCTGCTTTTGGCTTCGAGGACGAAGACACCTATTACCTGTACAACTCCGCATACGACCCAGATGAGGGTGCCGCCTCGCCGGGGATCGTGCTCGTCAGCGAGTTGATAGATCGCACAATTGCTGATGGAGGATCCCGCTTCGACTTCCTCAAAGGCGACGAGACTTACAAGTATCGACTCGGGGCGCAGGCCCGGCCGCTGTGGCGCGTGTCGGCGAAAACGGGAGAGCGCCCATGATCGACCGAGTGGCATACCTGTCAATGCACACTTCGCCTCTGCTCCAACCAGGCACTGGAGACGCCGGCGGCCTCAACGTCTATGTCGACGAGCTCGGGCGCACAATGGCCCAGCGCGGCGTCGAAGTCGTGATATACACCCGGCGCAACGAAGCCGATCAACCTGATGAGGTCGAGGTCGCTCCCGGCTACTCGGTGCGTCACATCACGGCGGGGCCACTCGAGCATCTCCCGCTCACCGACCTGCCTCGCTGGATCGGGCTCTTCACCGAAGCTGTGATCGAGGACATTGGTCGAAGCCAGAAGCCAGACGTCGTCCACTCCCACTACTGGCTATCCGGTTGGGCAGGCGTTCTCGTCAAAGAGGCTCTTGACATACCACTCGCCAACAGCTTCCACACTTTGGGCCGCATCAAGGACCTATCGCGGCGCTCGGGTGAGCGAGCCTCCTCGCCGATGCGCACGATGACGGAGGAAGAGGTGATCGCAAGGTCGAACTGCGTGATCGCGTCGACACCGTTCGAGTTCGACGACTTGCTCGACCACTACGGCGCCAACCCGGCACGCCTATGCACGTCGCCGCCGGGCGTCGACCACTCCGTCTTCCAGCCGGGAGATAAAGGCGCCGCCCGCGCCTGGCTCGGTCTCGCAGATGTCCCAACGATCCTCTTTGCCGGGCGGATCCAGGCGCTGAAGGGTATTGACGTCGCCATCTCTGCGTTGGCACACATGCAGACACCGGCTCACCTTGTCATCGTCGGCGGTCCAAGCGGCGCCGCGGGTGAGGCGGAAATTGCCCACCTCGAAGCACTCGCCGAGGGACTCGGCGTGATGGACAGAGTTCATTTGATTCCTCCGCAACCACACGACCAGTTGGCCCGCTTTTATCAGGCCGCCGATGTGCTCGTGATGCCGTCTCGGTCGGAAACATTCGGCCTGGTGGCCGCCGAGGCACAGGCGTGCGCGCTGCCGGTCGTGGCCAGCCGAATCGGAGGTATCCCATATGTGGTTGCGGATCACAAGTCGGGATTCCTCGTCGAGGTCGGAGACGAGCCGGGCTTCGCCCATGCCTTGGAGCGGATCCTCAGCGATGATGAGCTTCAGGCAGATCTGTCTGCGGGCGCGCTTCACAAGTCGGCGGAATTCTCGTGGAAGGCAACCGCCGATCGCTTGCTGGAGCTCTACCACGGGATCAGCAGTCGAGACGACGGCCAACATGAGCTCAGCTGATCTGCTGCGTCGCGTGACGACCGAGTGGGTCGAAGATGAAGACTCGGACGTTGTCTGGTGCGGCGAGCACGAAGGACGCTGGGGAATCCGGATGGCTCAACAGGCTCGGGATTTCACGACTATCTGGTTCGATGTCGGCGAGATCACCATCGGCTTTGAGGCGTACCTTCTGCCACCGCCACCCCACAACACCGGTGAGGCGCTGGCGTACTGCCTGAAACGGAACTGGAAGTCATGGCCGGCATACATCGCCGCCGACGACAGGGGCGAGCTTTACGTAAAGGGCCGTATCCCGATCGCCCATATCAGTGGCGAAGACATCGAGCGGGCCGTTGGCGCCGTCTACGAACTCATCGAGGTCTCTTTCAGACCACTGCTCGCGGTCGGGTATTTGCCGGACGCATGAACAGAGGATCCGCGCACGGAGCGTGGAAGTGTCCTTTCTCGCAATCGATATTCGTTAACGCAATGAAACAACCGAGCAAGGAGATCAACTGTGGCCCAATACAGAATGCGAAAGAACCCCAGAGAAAGTTCACGTTGTGCAGCCCTCTTTGCCTCCCGCAAGAGGCCCGGCGGCGCGAGCTGCGCGGGGCCTGACACGGCCTATTCACCGAGCAGATGGCTCCTGCTACCCGGCATCGAGAACGACCAGCCCTTCGCCGGGAATCGTCTCTTGGGCTACTTGCCCAATGTGGATGGCAACAAAGGGCTCACTGGCGTTCTATGTCTGGGTATAGGCACCCCCAGTTGAGCTACGCCCTGACGAAGACATCAATGTCGAAACGCAGGCAGCTAAAAGCGGGAACGCCCGACCGGGCCTGGCAGGTCCCTCCTATACCGCGGCGCCGCGGTAGGCGTCGCGGAGCTTGGCTCTTCCGGTGCGGAGGATGCCTCCCCGGTAGACACGCGCTGCAAACAGGATCACGAGGTAGGTGGAAACCACTGTTACCAGGATCGCTACTCCCACTTCCCAGGCGGCCGCATCGCCGGCGGCGTAGCGAGCCGGCATTACCAGCGGAGCGAGGGCGGGCAGCATCGAGCCGATCTTGATGATCGGCAGATCGGGCGTTTGTGACGCCAGTGTGGCCAGCAAGTAGGAAGGCACCAAGCCGATCATTGGGATCCAGCCCACCCCCTGCACATCCTCCTGACGTGAGACCAGCGAACCGGCGGCTGCGTACAACACGGAGTAGAAGGCGTATCCCAGCACGTACCAGCCCACTACGCCCAGGATCACCGGAATGCCAACCTCCGACAGGTTGGGCAGTTCGGCCAGGTCGATGATCGAGACCAGCGTCAGTGCCGCCGCCGCCAACACCACCAACTGGGCCATCCCGAGCAGCCCGATCCCGATCACCTTGCCCGCCAAGAGCTCAATGGGCCTCACCCGCGACAGGACAACTTCCGCTACTCGATTCGATTTCTCTTCGAGGACGCCTAGTAGCACGAACTGGCCAAACATGACGATCGACATGAACAGCACGACCGTCCCGGCGTAGGCGGCTCCCTGCCGGACCCCACGCTCCGGATCGGGTTCCTGCAGCGTCTCCACCGCCGGCGGGGCCGGACTGAGGAGTTGAGCTACGTCAGAGTGCGACAGGCCGAGCGACTCGATCGTGTCCATGCGCTCCAACTCTTGGAGGGCAGTGGTCACCATGGCATTGGTGAGAGAACTGGTCTCTTGTTGCCACACCACGGTGCGCCCGTCGATCGCAACTGCGATGTCACCATCAACCAGGGCGGCCTCGCTAGCTTCCCGCGACTCGAACTCGCGCAGTTCGTAGTCGAGTTCGAAATGCTCGGCCGAGGCATCCAGCAGAGCGCTCAGGGCGGCGGGCGGTGTCCCAACATGTCCGACACCGACCGCGGGCTGGTCCCCTGCGAACGTAGCTATCAGAAATCCCCCACCAACGAGCACCAACACGACAACGGCGGTGGTGATGAGGAACGCCTTGCTCCTGGCGCGCTGCAAGAAATCTCGCGTGGCCACCGCAAAGATAGAGCGCATCGCTGTCATCGGCCCACCGCCTCTCGGAACAGGTCAGACAAATGCGGGGGTCCGTAAGACAGCGACGTCACATTGCCCTCGGTTGTCGCCTTCTCCAAGATCTCCTCAATCCGCACGCCCCTGTCAGCCAGGAAACTGGCGTGACGGTGGCCTCTCCCGATCTCGATCAGACCGTCGAACCGGGGGGTCCACCCCTCGCCGTCTATCGCCACCTCAAGACGGATCTTGCCGGTCTCTGCCCGCAGCCGGTCGACCTCTCCATCGAGCACCACTCTTCCACGGTCGATGATGACCACGTCCTCGCAGATGTCCTCCACCAGATCGAGCTGGTGGCTGGAGAACAGAATCGCGACACCCTTCTGCGATTGTTCGACGAGGAGCGCAGACATTGCTTCGATCCCGAGCGGGTCCAGCCCGGCCAACGGCTCATCGAGCACCAGCAGCTCGGGCTTGTGGACCAGGGCGGTGGCGAGCTGAACGCGCTGTTGATTCCCGTGCGAAAGCTCATCGAGGCGAGATCTGGCACGGTCGCTCAACCCGAGCGTGCTAAGCCAGTGGTCGGCTGCCTGCTGCGCCTGAGACCGGCTCAGGCCGGACAAGAAACCGAAGTAGGCCAGCTGTTCTCCCACCCGCATCTTCGGGTACAGGCCACGTTCCTCCGGCATGTATCCGAACCGCAGCCGATGCTGGTGCTCGACCGGTTGAGCATTCCATGAGATCTCCCCGGCGCCAGGCCTCACCAACCCGAAGATGCACCGCATCGCCGTGGTCTTGCCGGCTCCATTGGGTCCCAAGAACCCGACGATTCGCCCCGGTCGCACGTCGAACGACGCATCGTCGAGAGCGACGATGTCTCCATACCGTTTCGAAAGAGATCGAATCGTCAGCACGGCCCAATTCTACAGATCACCCGCACCGTGTTCTGAGGAGACGACTCCGTCGTCGCCGCACTGACAGCGCCATGACAAACGAGTGCCTTTGTGCAACCCTTTTCGCAGGGCCTGGGGCCACCACTCAGCGTGGCTCACGAAGTGATCCGTAGTGGCGGTTCCAGGGTGCCGGTGGGTTCCCGGAATCGCTCGAGATGGTGAGCGATCTGGGCGGCGTTTCGAACATGCGTACAAACCGGCCCATATGTGCCGCCACATACGCAAGAAACTCGGTGATCGATCACTCCCTGGAACATGCGTACATACCGGCCCATCGGGGCCGTGAGATACGCAAGACCGTAGGTCCCCTCCGTCAGCTTCGACCTAACAGGTATTACTCACCGCGAGTGGGCCGACACCCAGGGCGACCTCAGGGCGGGCCGCCTGGACGAGGAGAATGCGGACGCCACCCACGAACGCCGCCGCGTCACGCCGACTATCGCTTCCGATCAAGCCGGGGGCCGCGATCCAAGAACCGAGCCGAACGGTACCGTGACGTGGGCTACCAGGTCGAGGCTCGCATTCGCCTCAGAACGCGACAAATCCCGCTAAGAAAGTTGTCACCAAGGGTTGTGCACAACCTCCTGTGGATTCCTGTGGATTTGTGGATTCTCTCGAAATCAGCCTGCCAGTTGCCTGCAGTTGCAACTATTAGCCGAGATGGTTTCCACCCAGAGCGCGCAAAAATGCACTCTTCGTAGGGGTTGCAGGGCGTTCCACGGGTTCGTATGGTCGCCTCAGTCAAGACCCAAGAAGCTGGATTGGGAAGCCTCGTTCGGGGAAGTGCGAGGTGGACGAAGCCGGTTACTTGGGTCTTGCTTATGGGCCAGCTGCGATGCCCAGCATCTCGAATCTCGATCGGGCGCTAGCTTCCGGCGCATGGCCACGCTTTCGACATTGCAGCTTCCGCTGCCTTGGGATGAGTTTGATTTGCCTTCGCCGTTACGGACCCGGTCTACGGTGTTGGTAGAGGGGCCCCCGGCATGGCGATGGACGGATGGAACGCCGGACTTCCCGATTGAGGCCTGCAATGCCTCATCAGGTAAATCCGCCGAGGGGTGGGACCTCGACCACGTCGTGCTATTGGTGCCCAACCTGGAGGACGCAGTCGCAGCGATGGACGCGATCGACGAGAGGCCGCGGTTGCGGATGCATGTCAACGAGCGGCCGGCTGCCTTTTTCAGAGTTGGGCCCGTGCTCGAGGTCATCGAATCGCCGGTTCGCCGGGCCTCGCTATACGGCCTGGTCCTGACCGCAGAGGAACCACTTGAAACCATCGCGCTTCGCTGGCGCTCGATGGGCCGTGACGTGACCGATCCCAAGCCGGCAATTCAACCCGGCCGGAGGATCTTCACCGTGCGAGCCACCGAGACCGGGTTCGCAGTAATGAGCCCGGATAGGGCCGGGTGACCGCGGAAGGCTGTCCTAAGTAGCCGCGCGGACTCGCCGGTCTCCGCGAACTCTTGCCTGGTCGGGAGTGAGGGTGTCGCCCGTGCCCACGCCACGAGGAGGCGGCCGCCCATTCCCTTCCACCCGAAATGCGGAGATGGCTGCGCCTGCACCAGCTCTCCTGTTTCAAGTCCGCCCCCGCGGTCGCTCGAGACCTGATTTGAGCGAATCTATATTCCGAACATCAGCTCCCTGAGGCGCACCGAGGCGGTACTGAACGTCTCGAGATCAATCCTCAATGATCCCAGTCGGAGCCCGTTCATTTGGTCACCGTGGCGGGTGGCGACGTAGATGGCGCCGTCGGCCCATTGCATCACACCGAGCCCGAGGCAGCGGCCCTTCTTGTCTTGGACGCCGACCAGCATCCCGTGGAGACGAGACTCGTCGAATGCTTCGGGCAGGGTCGGCGCGAACACGTCGTGTCCGACCTTCCAACGGTCCAACGCGCCGCCCAACTCAGCCTCGAAGGCCTTGGTGCGGATGTTGGCTCGTTCGAGCGGGCCAAGCGGTGTCACCCCGTCCGGGGACACCTTGGCGACACGGGCCGATAGGAAGCGGCGCAGCATCCCGATGGTCGGCTCCATTTCGCCGCCTCGCTGCATCGCGATCACGAGTGCCGGGTTGCACAGTTCCATTAGGTGATACTTGAGCGTCTGCCCGACCACTCCCGATACCAAGCCGGTCGTGTCCAAGATGATGAAGCCGGCTTCCCGCCTCGCCACTTCGACGAGATCGGTGGCGGCGACGACGTGTGGCAGCACAACTCCCTGCGGTTGCACGGAGCCGACGAAACGCAGTTCGTCAGCAGGGTCCATCCGATCGAGATCCGAATGGGACCGAATGAACTTCAGGCCAACGCAGGCAGGGGGACCGACGGTCGGAGTGCCAACATCGGCGTCGACGAAAGCGACGTCGCGACCCGCGTTGAGCGCATCCGCAAGGAGGAGGCGGGCGAGAGTGGTCTTACCCGTGTCCGGCGGTCCGATGAGCATGACGACGCCGTGCTCGCCGATTACTCGATCCCGTAGGGATGCGTATGGCCCGCTCCGGCTCGCCAAGTTTGACCTCCACCGTTCGGGGTGAGTCTACGGCTGATCTACCCGAATCGAATCAGGATGGATCTCTTGGCCGCGCGGTGTGCCGAATCGGCGAATGCGCGGACGCTTCCGGTTCGGTGGAGACCGATCTGCCGTCCAGGGCGCATAAGGGGAAACGGTGATCTCAGCCAGCGCCAGAAGTACCTGGTCATAGTTCACTCGCCAGCCGGCGAAGTCTCGCCAGGCCTGGTTGCGATCCGGTTTGAGATCGACACCGGCTTCGGCAAGG
Organism: Actinomycetes bacterium; assembly: GCA_024638645.1. Taxonomy (GTDB): domain Bacteria; phylum Actinomycetota; class Acidimicrobiia; order Spongiisociales; family UBA5794; genus JAHEJX01. The sequence goes on along the minus strand of JAHEJX010000023.1, from coordinate 25,416 downwards.
CGGTCCCATACCGCATCAAACTCCTCTCGTTCGATGGAGATCGGGTCGGTCGGGTCTGGGTCATGATCGAACTCGATACCGTAGAAGTCGGCAATCCGCCGCAGTGCCAAAAACCCAGCTCGAATACAAAGGCCGGCTGAGCCAACTGCCCGACGCGAAATACAGGAAGTCGCCAGCGCAGCAGAATCGAGCATGGTTCCCGCTGCCGTGACCCATGACCGGTCGGGCTGTGGCGAACGGAAGAAGACGAGCGCCGGGTAGGTGAGATGGCTCTCCTCGACCTCGGCGAACCAGCGCTCCCACCGTTCAAAGGTGGGATCGAGCTGGTAGGGGTTCTCGAGCGATCCGATCAGTTGATGCCGCAACAGGAATGTCACCGCTGAAGGTGGGTTCCCTGCCCTCACTTCGAGCTGCCCGACCTGCACCTCACGACGAGCGAACGCCGTATATATCGCCGGCAAGAACGTGATCAGGAGCGCCACGAGTAGTAGCCCCAGCCCCGACTCGAGGAAGGCGAATATTCGCTCGACAACGGTGTCCGCGTTGGCGAAGCCGAGGGTTGTGATCGACGACACACTCAGGTGGAAGGCACGCCCATAGCTGGGCACCAGCGCCCAGAAAATGAGCGAGTAACCGATCATGACGACGGCCAGCCAAACCAGCGGAAGCGTGAACAGACTGATTGGGGCGTAGAGCGCCAGTACCCGATCGCGCCATTCATTTGAACGTTTTGGCCCGGCCAGCCCCATTATGGCAACGCGAAGGCTCACGAATACGGCGCGGGTTAGCCAGCTTGGTGCCGCCCTCGGGAGAATCACGGTTCGTATTGCCGAAAAGACCGTGGCACCAACGATCGAGAAACCGACGATGAATGCGGTGGTCCTCAACGTCTATTGCTCCGATATGCGGCTCGCAAGCTCCGGCGCATGACTTTGGCGCTCGCAGTCCTCGGCAATGAATCGATTATGACGACTTCATGCACCTTGAAGAGCGGGTTGAGGTGGGCCCGCACTTCGGCCTGCATATCACGTCGCAGCCGATCCGGATCAGCTTCGATTCCCTGTTGGAGGACTGCGTACACAATCAGGCGATCGGGGCCACCACCCGGTGGCGGTGCAGCAATTGCGGCCACCTCAGACACGCCCCCGACGGCAGCGACGACGCGTTCGAGCTCGGCGGAACTCACCTTTATGCCGCCGAGGTTCATGGTGTCGTCGACACGCCCGAGAGCGCGCCAGTTGCCGTTGGGGAGGCGTTCCATGTGGTCGCCGTGGCGGCGCAACGGCAGCCCGAGCTCCGGCAGATCATCGTCGTAATAGACCGAGTCGTGGTCACGGTTGAGCAGCCTCGTCGAGAGGCCTATCGAAGGCGGCACGATGAGGACCTCTCCTTCGTCTGTGAGATTGCCGTCCTCGTCGACCAGCACCATGTCCAACCCGAGAGTAGGAGTTGTGAATGTTCCGGCGATGGCGGGCTGGAGCACGGTGCATGACACGTATCCGCCGGCAATCTCAGTGCCGCCGCAGTACTCGATCACTGGACGGCCCCCTGCGGCCCCCATCAGATAGTCCATGTCGTCCGGTTTGGAGGCTTCGCCCGTCGAGCTGAAACACTTGACTCCCGACCAGTCGACCTGCGTCAGCAGGTCGTCGGCCCGCCAGGTCGCAACAAGGCTCGGCACCACACCGAGCATCGTGACGCCCGCCTCCTCGACGAAGTTCACAAACTCCAACCCGAGCGGAGCATCGTCACAAAGCGCCACCGCAGCGTCGTTGATGAGCGCAGCGTAGATCAGCCACGGGCCCATCATCCAACCGAGATTTGTCGGCCACGCCACCACGTCACCGCGGTGGATATCGTGGTGGAAGTGCCCGTCCATAGCGCTCTTGATCGGGGAGATGTGAGTCCACGGGATCGCCTTGGGCTCTCCTGTGGTTCCTGAAGAGAACAGGATGTTGGTTGTGGCCTCAGCTGGAGCAATGTGAAGGCGCAGCGAGTCATCGTCCGATTGCAGGTCATGCCACCAGATATCGCCGGTTCGCAGCGTGGGCCCGGACGCTCCCGGCACGACGATCGCTCGCTCCACCCCGGCCAGCGCGACCTTCTCGAACATCGGCAGCAGCTTTCCTGCTCGCATCGTTGCGCTTTGGGTAACCGCCCATTTGGCATTGGCAATCTCCAGACGAACTGCGATCTCCTCAGCGGCGAAGGAGTCGGCGATGGAAACCACCGCACCGCCTAGTGCGACGATCGCCAGATAGGCGACCATGGCCTCGTAGGTCATCGGCATGACGATCGCCACAGCATCGCCGGGAGCAATGCCGTGCTCAGTCATGCCGTTAGCGCATCGGGCGACGGCAGAGCGCAGTTCGCCAAACGTCACCTCGGTGAGCTGGCCCGCCTTGCCGTGGATAACGGCGAGCGAATCGGTAGGCCCATCGAGTGCGGACGCCACGATGTTCATCTCGGAACCTGGCAGCCATCGCGCATGATGGGGACTTCCCAGCAACACCGTTTCCGGCTGTTTGGCGAAAACGATGCCGAGGCGGTCGAGGCAGATGCCCCAGAACTCAGCTCGGTTGTCGCAGGTCCACCGGTGCAAAGCAGGGTAATCCGCAATGCCAACGCGCTCCATCAGCCACTTCAGGTTCGACGCATCGACCACTTCTGCGGTCGGTAACCACCCCGGGGCTCGTAGCTGCTCCACGTCGAGGAGCGTACCGCGCCGCGCAGATCATCAACGACCGGCCAGAATGCCCGAATGACAGCGGCGAGTAGCAGCTTCGTGGGCGGGCGCGCCCACAAGATATGGACCATCGTTGTCTTCATCGTGTTGGCGTCACTCGACAACGCGGCCATTGCGGTGGTCCCCGCCATGATTCTCCCAACCGCAGAGGCTCTGGACACGACAAGCCGAGCGCTCGGGTTTGTCACTGGCACCGTCATCCTGGTCACCGCACTCACGTCGGTTGCATGGGGCTACTGGGGCGACCGCTCCGACCGCAAGCGCCTCCTGTTCTTCGGAACGCTCGTATGGGCTGTGGGCAGTTGGCTGTCGGGAGCTGCAAGCTCTTTCGGCCAGCTATTCCTGTGGCAAGTCGTTATGGCTCTGGGTTTGGGCGCCATCGCCACGGTTGGCTTCTCGGTTATCTCGGACTTTGTATCTCCCCGACGCCGCGGATTGGCCATGAGTTTCTGGGGTCTGTCACAAGGCATCGGGGGTCTGTTCGGCGCGTATCTGGCATCGCAAGCGGGTGCAACCGACTTTCAGACCCCGCTCCAAGTTATTGCGGTGCTTGGTGTGATCTTTGCGTTGCTCTATCTGACGACCTACCAAGCGCCGCGCGGCTTCGCCGAACCATCACTTCGCCAGTTGCACGAGAGCGGGGCTGAATACGAATACCGGATCGAACTCGACCAGGTTCCGGCACTCTTCGAGAAGCGTACGAACCTGTGGCTCGTCCTGCAGGGCTTTACGGCGCAGATTGCATACGGGTCGCTGATTTGGGTGGAGTTTCTCTACCAGAACAAGGTGCTCGAACAGGGTTACGACACAGCAACGGCGACCAAGGTGGGCGGGCTGCTGGGCGCCGTCTTCCGGATTGGGGCGCTGTTCTCAATACTCGCCGGCCACATCGGCGATCGTGTCCAGGCGCGCGATCTTGCTGGCCGCGCCAAGATCTCGGCGATCGGACTTCTCGGAGCCGTTCCCTTCTTCCTGATCTTCTTTTTCTTGCCTCTCTCGGGGATCACGGTCACCAACGGGGCTAGCACGGCAACGCTGATTCCGGAGGTAGCTCTGGAGCTGGTTACGAATCCTTTTGTCGGCGCCGCATTCCTCACATCGATGCTGGCTTTGGCTTTTACGTCGGCCGATTCCCCCAACAACTTCGCCTTGATCTCCGACGTGAATCTTCCGGAGCACAGGGGGACGGTGTTTGGGTTACAGAATCTCGTCAATGGGCTTGGCCGATCGACCGGCAACGCTCTGACCGGTCCCGTAGCCACCGCTCTCGAACGTTCACTTACCCCGCCGTTGAATTGGGCCGTCGGTTTAGCCCTGTTTCAGGTGTGGTTCTTACCGGCCGGCTGGATGTATTGGAAAGCGACGAAGACGTCCCCTGCCGATATCAAGGCGAATAACCAGACGTTGGCCGAGCGAGGCTCGCGAGCTGGTCCGTAGGCGCGGACTCGTTTCGGAAAGAAGTCTGCGGCGGGCGGGTAGGCCGGAAGATGCGATCGCACTGCGGTGTCTTCGGCAGGAGCCGCTACCACACGGCTTCGATGAAGCTACTCGATGTGATGAAAGCGAATATCCCAGCCCGCCGCAACGAAGCGATGTGTCCACAGCCGGGCGAGCGCCGCAACGCCTCAACTGCTGCGTCCCTTCTGCCAGCTCACGCAATGTCGCCCACCACCGTACGGGTGTCATTCTTACCGACATCGCAATCAGGTAACGTCCGCTCGTGAACCAGCAGGCCTTCAACTACGGCAGCTACCTCCAGCTCGACAAGATCCTCGACGCTCAGCACCCTCGGTCCAAGCCAGAAGAGCACGACGAGCATCTCTTCATTGTCATTCATCAGGTGTACGAGCTCTGGTTCAAGCAGCTCATCCACGAACTCGATCACTTGCACGAACTGCTCAATGAGGGATTCACCGATCGGGCCGGTGCCGTGCTCAACCGCATGTTGAAGATCATGAAGACGGTCGTGGCGCAGATCGATGTGCTGGAGACGATGACGCCGCTCGACTTCCTGTCCTTCCGCTCCTTTCTCGAGGACGCATCTGGATTCCAGTCCCTTCAGTTCCGCGAAATGGAGTTCGCCCTCGGATACAAACGAAGGTCGACCCTGGACGCTCTCGAGGGAACACCACGCTGGGAATCGCTCAAGAAGCGTTACGACGGCCCAAGCCTGTGGGACGCTTTTCTGAAGCTTCTGGAGGGCTCCGGCTACCAGGTCGGGCCCCGCCCCGATGTCACTCAGCCCGTGACTGCCGATCCTGCGGTGCAGGAGGTGCTGCTCGACATGTACCGCAACAACGTGAAGCTGCGTCGGGTGGCCGAGAACCTCGTCGACCTCGACGAGGGCCTCCAGGAATGGCGCTATCGCCACGTCAAGATGGTGGAGCGCACGATCGGCCGCAAGCCCGGTACCGGGGGCTCCCAGGGAGTGGCATATCTCCAATCGACATTGAACCCGTTCTTTCCGGACTTGTGGGAGATACGGTCCCGATTCTGAACGGGCGTCAGGTCCCGCGCGGGCGTTCGCCAACAACTACATCCAGGGACACCCGCCGGTCGCCTCGGGAGACGTCTAGCTGGATCTTCACCCCTGGAACCGTGTCGAGGATCGCGAGAACTGCAGATTCCGAGTTGTCGATCGCAACGCCGTCTATTGCCACGATGACATCCCACCGCTCCAGACCGGCAGTGGCCGCCGGGCTCGCGGCCACGACATCAATCACAAGTGCGCCCTTATCGGTGCTGAGTTCATACCGTTCGGCCGCTGCCGCCGAGTTGTCGACGAGTTGAACTCCGAGGAACGGCTCCCCGACACCAGCCTCGAAACGCTCGACGAAGCGCCTGGCGGTATCTATCGAGATGGCAAAGCCGATGTTCTGGGCGTTTCCGGCGATCGCAGTATTCACGCCGATGACCTGTCCAAGGGCGTTGAGAAGCGGCCCTCCGGAGTTACCCGGGTTGATCGCAGCATCGGTCTGAATCAGGTCCTGCATGGTTCCAAGCGGCGTGCGGATCGTCCGGCCTTTCGCCGACACGATGCCAGCCGACACCGTTGGATCTGAGGAATCGAGCCCGAGGGCGTTACCGATGGCGATGACAGGATCGCCGACTTCGAGCGCATCAGAAGACCCCAGCGGGAGTGGCTCGAGACCTTCGATATCGAGCAGTTGGAGCAGCGCCAGATCTCGGCTCGAGGCTTCCGCAACCACCTCGGCTTCTCGCTGTCTGCCGTCGATGCCTGTGACGATGACGTTGGTGGCGCCCTCGATGACGTGGAAGTTGGTGAGCACAAGGCCGCTGTTGTTCACCACAATGCCTGTGCCGGCTCCAGCCGGTACCTCGTTGGGAACGCCGAAGAGATCGAGCCGCACGCGCTCCTGGGTCACCGAGACGACACCGCTGCGCGCTTGTTTGAAGAGCTCCGAAACGTCATAGAGGCCTCCAGCCACCGAATTGGGAATCGGGGTCGTGTCAGGTGCTGTAGTTGCAGTGGCCGGAACTCGCGAGTAGGCGGTAGTTGCCGATTCTGGCTCAGACGCGGCGTCACATGCCGCAATGAGCAGCGCCAGGGTGCCCAGGATGATTCGCAAACGCATTTCTGAGAAGCGGGGTAGGGTTCCCCCCGGCAGGAAGCCGGGGGGACGAGGTGTGGTTAGCTGCCCGCTGTGATCGACTCGGGCGTGCCCGAAGAGATTGACACCTTCTGCGGCTTTGCTTCCTCACGCACCGGGATGGTGACGGTGAGGACGCCGTTGTCGTAATTGGCCGTGATGTTCGCGGAGTCGAGTCGGCTCCCAAGGCGAACCTCGCGGCGATGCAGCCCGGATGGACGTTCCCGCAGCAGCCAGGTCACATCCTCTGTGAACTCGACCTGACGCTCGGCGGTGACGCTGAGCACACCGTTTTCGACCGTGAGATCGACGGTGTCAGGGTCAACGCCGGGAACATCGAAACGCAGGGTATAGATGCCGTCGGCCTCAAAGGCGTCCATGGGCATCATGCCGCCCCGCCAACGGCCTCCGAAAGAGTTGAACATGCGGTCCATCTCTGCAAAGGGGTCTGTCATTCGCAGCATCGTCACTTTTCTCCTTCCTGTAGTTTGTGACCTAGCTACTGCTCGCGGGGCGGCTGAGCCGTCCTCCGCTCGCTTCTTGATAGATAATCTATATATACAACGCTCAGATTTTTCTTGTCAAGTGGGATTCTCGTCAAATCGTCGCAGGCGCCTGGCGCTCGATGTCGGCAGCTTGGCGGCTACTCCGCGCAGTTTGCGGTGTCCGGCGAGCAATGCGGGTGTTAGGAAGCCGGAGCCGACTCCCTCACCTCAACAGTCGGCTCGAGAATGATCTTTGAAGCTACCGAGCGACTGACGAGACAGGCTTCCTCGGCCTTGTGGAGCAGCCGCAAAGTACGCTCGATCTTGGCCTCGTCGTCGATGACAACTCGGGGCCGCAACGTCACGGTCTCGAAGGAGTAACGCCGATCGGCGCCACGCCGCAGATGACCACTCGATTGATCTCGGTACTCGCAAACATCGAGCCCCGACGCGTCCGCGATGGCGCGGAAGGTAGTCATCAGACAAGCCGCAAGAGCAGCCACGAAGAGGTGCTCGGGGCTCCACACGCCAGCAGGCCCCCCGAACTCCGGCGGCGAGGCGACGCCCATTGCGGGCAAGCCGTCCGCCATTGCCTCCAAGACCCCGGTCTTGGGACCGGTGCTGCGCAGCTCGACTTCGTAGTCGTGAGATTCGATCATCAGGTTGCATCCTTCATGTCAAAGCGCGCTCTCGGTCCACCCACATGTGCGCAGTTTGCGAAGCGAATCTGCGAACGTTTCCGATGTGAGGTCGCGACCTCACATCGTCAACGCCATAACAGCCTTCTGGGCATGCAGCCGGTTCTCGGCTTGGTCGAACACCCTGCTCCAGCGGCCGTCGATGACTTCGTCAGTCACTTCGATGTTGCGGTCGGCGGGAAGCGGATGCATGTAGATGGCGTCGTCGTTGGCCATGTCCATCCGGCGGGCATCCGTAATCCAATCGCGGTACTTCTCAGAGATCCGGGCGGACTCTTCGTGATCTGGAGTCGTCAACATCGAGCCCCATGACTTGGCGTAGACAACGTCGGCCCCGCGCATGCCCTCTTCAAAGTCTTCGAGAATCTCGAAGCTCCCGTGCGAGATGCGGGCGTTCTCTTCTGCCTGGGCGATCACCTCGGGGAATAGCTTGAACTCGGGCGGCCGGGTCAGGCGCACTTTGGCGCCGTACCGCGTCATCAGGAGGACCACGCTTTGCGGCACGCTGATGGGCTTCTGGTAGCTCGAGGCGTATGCGTAACTCATGTTGAAAGTCAGATTGCTTGGGTCGCCCTTCTGCTCGATGACAGTGAGCAAGTCGGCAAGTGCCTGGAACGGGTGGTACCAATCGCACTGCATGTTCATCACCGGAGCACGGCTCGCCTCGGCCACAGCGCGGATGTACTGGTTGCCGACGTCCCAATCGACGTTGCGGATCGCAATGCCATCGTTGTAACGGCCGAGAATGTCCCCGATCTCCTTCCATGTGTCGCCGTGGCCGATTTGGGTGGAAGTCGAGTCGAGAAACATGGCGTGACCGCCGAGTTGGGCCATGCCGGCTTCGAAACTTGCGCGAGTTCGCGTACTGGCGAAGAAGAAGAGCATTGCCAGAACCTTGTTGTCGAGCAGGGCGTGCTGCTCTCCCATCGCACGCCGCCGCTTCAACTCCAGGGCGACCGTGATGATCGTATCGAGCTCGTCCTTGGTCCACTCCTGGGTCGTGATCATGTCGCGGCCCTTGAGATAGGTCTGCATCAAATCCTCCTAGCAATAGGCTTCACGCTCCGGCCCTCCGGCGAATGATGCGGAAGCGGAGTAGGTCGTCCCTGAAAAATGAGGTGGCGTAAACGATCGGCTCGTTGGTCTGGTCGTAGCCGATTTCGACGAAGGCCAAGCCAACCGTGCCGCGTTTCACGTGGAGCTTTCTGGCTTGAGAAGCGTTGAACGCGACCGGCACGATTTCTGACACGTAGTAAGTGAGCCGGCGATCGCAGTACTCGTCGAGGAACTCATAGAGCGGCAGCTCGTCTCGAGAGTGATCGGCGTCGAGGAGCGATGCTGGGATCCGGTTGCGGGTGAGGACGACGGGCTCGTCGTCCTCGAGGAAGAGCTTCTCGATCTCCACGACATCGCCGCCCACTTCGATTGCGAGAGCCGCTGCCGTCTCGTCGTCCGCCGGAACGATGACATCGCTGATCACCGACACCGAAGGGGTGTAGCCATGGTCTTCCAGCACTTTGGCGTAGGACCAGATCTCTTCAAGCCGCGATTTGATCTGGAGGCCGGGTCGGTTCACAAAAGTCCCCGATCCCTGCTTGCGATAAATGGCTCCCTCGTTCTCGAGTTTGGCAAGGGCATCGCGAATGGTCGTTCGGCTGACGCCGAGCTCTTCGCCCAGGGTGGCCTCGGGAGGGATGCGGTCGTCTGCGAAGCCGTCGTTGACGATGCGATCCTTGATGTGAGCTTTCACCTGATCGGTGAGCGACGGATTCCTGGTGATCACGCGAGATTCTCCCTAGCCGCCTTATTCATCATATTGTACGATGGTAATACCAATACAGTCAATGGTAGTCGGAGACGTCACCCGCTGTTACGAAGACTTCGCAAGCGCTACGCACAATCAGGAGAAAAGAGCCCTCAACAAAACTCAGGAGGAGGCCGGCATGCGCAGCTTTGCAGGCAGGGACATCCTGTCCCTCAAAGATTTCGAGCACAATGAATTCATGCATATCTTCGAGATTGCAGACAGGCTCGAACCGATCGCGAGGGGCCGGCGCAACTCGGACCTCCTCAAGGAGAAGATCCTTGTCACCGCGTTCTACCAGCCCTCGACGCGCACCCGGCTCGCCCACGAGGCCGCAATGCACCGACTCGGTGGCCACGTCAACGGCTTCGCCGACGCCAAGATGACGCGGGCCGGCGACTTCTATCAGGAGTCGATCAAAGACACTGTGCACATGTTGGAGTTCTACGGTGACGCCATTGTGATGCGCCACTTCCAGCAGGGTGCGCCGCAAGAGGCGGCCAAATGGTCATCGATTCCGATCATCAACGGCGGCGACGGCTGGGGCGAGCATCCAACCCAGGTGCTGACGGATCTCTACACGGTTCAGCGCGAACTGGGCGACGTGAACGGCAAGAGCTTCCTTGCGATCGGCGACCACCGGATGCGCACCATGCACTCGCTCGGGTATGCGCTATCGCAATTCGATGCCGAGTTCGTGATCCTCACTCCGCCCGACGAGGCCCCCACCGAGGAGTTCTTGGCGGAGCTCGACGACAAGGGCACGAACTGGCGTGTAGTCGACCACGTCAAAGACGCCATCGCTGATGCCGACGTCATCTACGTGGAACCGGTCGTCCAGGCCAACTACGCCACCGGCCGCGACGAACGTGGCGAGGAGGTTGCCCGCACCCCATCGGCCTACCAGATCACGCGCGAAGTCATGAAGAAGGCCAAGGGCTCGGCGATAATCCTGCACTCACTCCCCCGCATGGATGAGCTGCTCCCCGAGGTCGACAAGCTTCGCCAGGCAAGGTACTGGGAAGAGGCGTACAACGGAGTGGTGATGCGCATGGCGCTGATCTCGCTCGTCATGGGAGCGTGGCAGTAATGCCGAGGGTCGTGATCGCCATTGGCGGTAACTCTCTGATCCCGGACGCGGAGCATGTCACGGTTCAGGATCAGTACGCGGCGGCGGCTGAGACGGACGACCACATCGCGGCGCTGATCCACGACGGCTGGGACGTTGCCATTTCCCACGGCAACGGGCCGCAGGTCGGGTTCATCCTGCGCCGCTCCGAGCTCGCCAGCAACGAGCTGCACGAGATTCCCCTCGACTACTGCGGAGCTGACACCCAGGGCGCCATCGGCTACATGCTGCAGCAGAACCTGGTCAACGACTTCCGCCAGCGCGGCATCACGAAGAACGTGGCAACCATCGTCACCCAAGTCGAAGTCGATCCAAACGACCCCGGCTTCGCCAATCCCTCAAAGCCGATCGGCTCGTTCATGGACGAGGCGAAAGCCATGAAGAGGCGAGACGAGGACGGTTGGGACGTCAAGGAAGACGCCGGGCGAGGATGGCGGCGAGTTGTGGCCTCTCCGCAGCCCAAGCGCATCGTCGAGATCGAAGTAATCAAACAGCTACTCAACGCCGGAGTGGTGACCATCGCGACCGGCGGTGGCGGCATTCCGGTGATCACGAACAAGAACGGCGATCTGGAAGGTGTGGCTGCAGTGATCGACAAGGACCTGGTTGCCTCGATGTTGGCCCGCCAGGTCGACGCCGACCTGCTGCTGATTTCGACGGCAATCGAGAAGGTGGCTCTCAACTTCGGCAAGCCGAATCAGGAGTGGGTGGATCAGTTCACGCTGGCCGAGGCCAAGCAGTACTTGGCCGAAGGCGGTCACTTCCTTCCCGGCTCGATGGAGCCGAAGATGAAGGCAGTAGTCAGCTTTCTAGAAAGCGGCGGACGCGAAGCGATCATCACCAACCCGCAAAACCTAGAGAGGGCGCTCGCCGGGGAGACCGGCACGCGTATCGTTCACTAGCCGGACAAGGTCGGGTCGCCGACAGCGAGGCGACGTGGTTGGATCTGGCGATGACGCCAGAGGAATTCCGCGCCGCAGCGCACGATCTAGTGGATTGGATCGCCGATCGTCGGGCAGCGGTCGAAGCGCGCCCAGTTCGGCCCGATCTGGAGCCAGGCGACCTCGTGTCGAGCATGCCGACATCACCCCCGCCCGGAGGAGATGCCGCCGCGTCGGTTCTCGCCGATCTCGAGTCGGTGGTGGCACCCGCGGTGACGGAAGTGCAGCACCCGATGCACTTCGGATGGTTTCCCTCCAATGCCAGTCTGTCGTCCATCCTCGGCGACTTCGCCTCCTCGGGCCTGGCCTCCCTCGGCATCTCCTGGGAGTCGTCCCCGGCGCTCACCGAGGTAGAGACGGTCGTGCTGGACTGGCTCCGTCAGCTCACCGGATTGAGCCACGAGTGGTCCGGTGTGATCCAGGACACCGCATCGACGGCATGCTTAGTTGCCCTGCTGTCGGCTCGAGAACGGGCGACCGATCACAGCCAGGCAGGCTCGGGCCTCGTCGGCTTCGGAAAACAGCTCCACGTGTACACGACAGCAGAAGCGCATTCTTCGGTGAGAAAGTCAGCTCTCCTTGCCGGGTTTGCGGCCGACGACATCCGGCACATCGACGTCGACCCGTGGACGCGGGATATGAAGGCGGACCACCTGGCAGACGCAATGGCCGCAGATGTCGCTGCCGGCGGCGTGCCCGCCGCAGTGGTCGCATCTCTTGGCTCAACCGGCGCTACGGCGTTCGATCCCCTCCCCGAAATCGTCACAATCGCCGCGGAATACGAAGCCTGGGTACATGTAGACGCAGCAATGGCAGGCAGCGCAATGTTGCTCCCCGAACAGCGAGAACTGTTCTCCGGCGTCGAGCACGCCGATTCACTCTCGTGGAACCCGCACAAGTGGATGGGGACGATTCTCGACCTGTCTGTTCTCTATCTGCGCGACCCTGACCACCTGATTCGGGTGATGTCGACCAACCCCAGCTACCTCAGATCGACGAGCGGCGGCGAAGCAACCCAGTACCGCGACTGGGGCATCCCTCTGGGCCGCCGCTTCCGCTCCTTGAAACTCTGGTACCAGCTGAGGATCGACGGTCCGGAGGCGATTCGGGCTCGGTTGCGCCGCGACCTCGACAACGCCCAGTGGTTCGCCGCCGAAATAGCCAGCCGCCCAGGGTGGGAAGTAGTCGCACCCGTACGACTGCAGACCGTGTGCGTGCGCCATACGCCTTCCCATATCGACGCGACCAACTCGGCAGGAGTCAGTGAACACAACCTGGGCTGGGTGCGCTCGCTGAACCAGTCGGGCGATGCATTCCTCTCTCCGTCGCTGCTCGACGATGTTTGGATGGCCCGCGTTTCGATCGGCGTCGAAGCGACCGAACGCCACCATCTGGAGCGACTGCTGGAGCTGATGGAAGAGCACGCCGGCTAAGCGCTCGACAATCATCCTTCGCCCCTACCAAGCGGCCGTCACGATCGGTAGATATACGGTTAAGCGAAAGGACAACTTGTGCCGACCGATATCCCTGATCCCGAGAAGCCAGAGATCGTGACAGACGGATCGTGGTGGGAGGAAATCCAGAGCGAGTGGAGCTCCGAGAGTTCGAGCGGCGGCGGAATTTCCGCCGCTCAGATATTCGGGATCGGCGCCCTCGTCGCCGGCGGAGCGACCTTGATCGCAGCGTTCTTCATCATGGCGCTGCTGATCGGACCGCTGTTGTTCTGGTTTGCCTGGAACGTGCTCGACTTCGGACCTGCCATTGGCCTGCCCGAGCTTGGCTTCTGGGCGATCATCCTGGCGACACTGTTCCTGACCTTTGGCTGGTTCGGCAAGGTCGTGATCACCGGGTTCGTCTTCCTTATCGACCCCGCATGGTTTCAGGCGACCGCTGAAATGAACTGGCCTGAGCCCCGGTTACGGAACTTCATTGCCGTTGCCGTCCTGGCGATCCTGGCGGCGAGGCCGCACGCCAGAGCCAAGAAGGCAAAGAAGAAAGCCAAGCGGGCCTAGCCGTTGAGTCCCCCGCAGGACCCAGTATTGGCAACATGCGCATTGACATGCTCGGCCGCAACACCGGGGCCGGGGGCAGTCACAAGGGTCCAGGCGACCATCGACAACACCACCAGCGTCAATCGCGATCGCTTCAAATGCAGTCCCCTCGGCGACAGTCTTGAGAGTAGCTCGCACCTGGTGTGGTCATCATGCCGCTTCGCGGCGTCCCGAGCCGTCAGCTACGCCGTTGTCAGGCTCCCATACACATCAGGCCGCCGGTCGCGGTAGAACGCCCAGTGCTGGCGAACCTGGTCGATCAAGTCCATGTCGAGATCACGCACGACGACCTCATCCTCCGTATCGCTGGCAACGTTACCGACCATCTCGCCGCGAGGATTCACGAAGTAGGAACTGCCGTAGTAATCGGTACCGACCAGGTCTTCGCTCCCCACCCGGTTGATGGCTCCGACGAAGTACTCGTTGGCCACCGCTGATGCCGGCTGTTCGAGCTGCCACAAGTACTTGGAGTGCCCCCTCGTCGTCGCTGACGGGTTGAAGACCAACTTGGCCCCTGCGAGCCCCAATGCACGCCACCCCTCCGGGAAGTGGCGGTCGTAACAGATGTACACGCCGACCCGACCGACCGACATGTCGAACACCGGGTAGCCGAGATTGCCGGGGCGGAAGTAGAACTTCTCCCAGAAGCCCTCGACGTGAGGGATGTGGGTCTTGCGATACTTGCCGAGGAACGTGCCGTCTCGCTCGATTACGGCAGCGGTGTTGTAGTAGAAGCCGCTGTCTTCCTTCTCGAAGAGCGGCACGACGATGGCCATCTCCGTCTCTTTGGCGAGCTCCATCATGCGGGTGACAGTCGGCCCGTCCGGAACGGCCTCAGCTTCCGCCAAGTACTTATTGTCCTGCTTGTTGCAGAAATAGGGTGTATTGAAGATCTCTTGGAAACAGAGGATCTGAGCACCCTCGTTGGCCGCCTGACGGGCATAATCGATGTTCTTCTGGAGCATCGACACCTTGTCGCCGGTCCACTCACACTGCACGAGGGCAGCGCGTACTACGTTGGACATGGCACCTCCTAGGGACCCCGGGTGGCGGCTATCGTAACTTTGTTTTACAAACTGTAAAACGTAGGTTTCACGCCGCGAAATGGAGCCCGAATGGCGAGACTCATCAGCCTGGGCGCGGCCCAGTTGGGCCCGATCTCGAAGGACGACACGAAGGCGCAAGTCGTCGACAGGCTCATTGCACTGCTCCATCACGCCGCTGAACAGGCGATCGAGCTGCTGGTCTTTCCCGAGCTGGCGCTCACCACTTTCTTTCCACGCTGGCACGTCGAAGACGTGACCGAGTTCGATCACTACTACCACACCGAGATGCCGGACGCCGATACGCAGAAACTGTTCGACGAAGCCAAGCGACTCCGCATCGGCTTCGCTCTGGGCTATGCCGAACTCGCATACGACGAGGCGGGGAAGGAGCACAGATACAACACGACCATCCTCATGGACCGCGATGGAAACATGGTCGGCAAGTACCGCAAAGTGCACATTCCGGGGCACAAGGATCCAGAGCCATGGCGCGAGTTCCAACATGCCGAACGCCACTATTTCGAACCGGGACCGGAGGGATTTGGCGTGTGGAACGCGTTCGGTGGGGTTGTCGGCATGGCCATCTGCAACGACAGACGTTGGTCAGAGACCTACCGGGTGATGGGGTTGCAGGGCGCCGAGCTGATCTTGATTGGATACAACACACCGTTGCATTACGCGCCCGACCCCACGCAAAACGCCTTGGCCGGCTTCCACAACCATTTGGTGATGCAGTCTGGGGCCTATCAGAACGGTGCTTTCGTCGTTGGGGTGGCCAAGGGCGGTATCGAGGAAGGCGTGGACTCACTCGCCCAGAGCGTCATCATCGCCCCGTCCGGCCAGATCATCGCCCAAGCCATCACAACCGGCGACGAGGTTATCCAGGCCAGGGTTGATCTCGACTTCTGTTTCACATACAAGGGCAACGTGTTCGATTTCGACAAGTACCGCACCCCCCACCACTACACGAAGATTGCCGAGGGGCCGCAGCGATACGAACCCGAACCTCAAGAGTGATGACCAATCCGGCCGTCACCCACCTCGAGTGCACGATTTGCGCGACCCACTACGAGCCTGCCCCAGGCAGGTACACCTGCGATGGTTGCGGGGAAGCAGGCACCCTGGACGTCAAGTACGACTACGCGGTGGTATCTGCGGAGCTCACGCAGGAGTCACTGGCTGAGGACTCCGACACGACCATGTTCCGTTATAGAGCACTGCTGCCCATCGCACCTGGTGCCACTCCGCCGCCGCTCACGGTCGGCGGCACCCCGCTCTACGTGGCACCGACTCTCGCCGGGCCGCTCGGCGTCCGCTCGTTGTGGATCAAGGACGAGGGTCGGGAACCGACTGCGTCCATGAAAGACAGGGCTTCTGCGATCGCTGTGATGAAAGCTCAGGAAGAGGGCGCTGAGGTCATCACGACTGCGAGCACAGGCAACGCAGCGGCCGCTTTGGCTGGGATCTCGGCGTCGGTTGGTCAGCGCAGCGTGATATTCGTGCCCGGGTCGGCGCCTGAGGCCAAGGTGGCTCAGCTACTCGCGTTCGGCGCCACAGTGGTCCTAGTCGACGGCAACTACAACGACGCCTTCGAGCTCTCCACCGATGCTGTCGCAAAGTGGGGTTGGTACAACCGCAACACCGGAGTCAACCCATACGTCGCCGAAGGCAAGAAGACGGTGGCTCTGGAGATTGTCGAGCAACTGGGCTTTGTATCGCCCGATGCCATCTTCGTGAGCGTTGGCGACGGTTCGATCATCGGTGGTGTGCACAAGGGCCTGAAAGACGCAATGGCTCTCGGCTGGATCGACACGATGCCGCGACTCTACGGGATCCAGGCCGCGGGCAGCGACTACATGGTTCGCGCTTACGAGTCGGGTGTCGACGTAGCAACGATGCCTGCCATCTCTGCAGACACCAAGGCCGACTCGATCAGCGCCGACCTTCCTCGGGATCGCGTTAAGGCGCTCGCCGCCGTCACCGAGACAAGCGGCGCCTACCTGCGAGTCGAAGACGACCATATCCTCGAGTCGATTCCCAAGATCGCTGCCGCCAGCGGCGTCTTTTCAGAACCCGCCGCCGCCGCCGCATTTGCAGGCCTCGAAGTTGCCGTGGAGCAGGAGCTCGTAGGGCCGGAAGACCGTGTCGCCGTGATCAGCACGGGTTCAGGATTGAAAGACATCTCGGGAGTCTTCGCCGGAGTTCGGGCGAGCGGAGCCGAGCCGATACGAGTGCCGCCTAGCCTCGGCGCTCTCGAAGAAGCAATGGAGCGGTAGATGATCGACCTCACTCTCAACGAGGCGGCGTTAGATAGCGCGGCACAGGTGGCGCGGGACAGGAACATCCGGATCCCCACGTTCGCCATGATGCGTGACCCCTCCCTGATCCCAGCCGACATCAAGACGGGTCTCAAGGACGTCGGCCTGTGGGACCTGCATCCGCTCAACCTCTTCCGCATCAGTTGGCACAACGAGCCGGTTGTCGGCGGTGGCGGCTTCGGGGGGGTCAACTACGTCGAGTGGCCATCCGAGCTCACCGGCGTCTCCGCCCGCATCGTGTCGATGGTCGGCAAGTGGTTCCCGACCGGCGCTCACAAGGTCGGTGCCGCTTTCGGTTGCCTCGTGCCGCGGCTGGTAACCGGCCAATTCGATCCGGCGACTCAGAAGGCCGTCTGGCCCTCGACCGGCAACTATTGCCGCGGCGGGGCCTTCGATTCGAACATCTTGGGCTGCGAATCGATTGCCATTCTTCCCGAGGGGATGAGCCGGGAACGGTTCGCATGGCTGGAGAAGGTGGCGGGCGAGATCATCAAGACGCCGGGCACGGAGTCGAACGTCAAGGAGATCTTCGACAAGTGCAACGAGCTTGCCGCCTCCGGCGAGGACCTTGTGATCTTCAATCAGTTCGACGAGTTCGGCAACTACCTGTGGCACTACTCGGTGACAGGCAATGCTGTCGAGGAAGCGTTCCAAGAGCTCGCCCGCCCGGGTGACAGGTTCCGCGGCTGGGCCGCCACAACGGGATCGGCCGGAACGATCGCAGCCGGCGACTACCTCAAACAGCAGCATCCTGGAAGTGTCGTCGCTGCCGGCGAGGCGCTGCAGTGTCCCACGATTCTCTACAACGGCTTCGGCGAACACCGTATCGAAGGTATCGGCGACAAGCACATCCCTTGGGTCCACAACGTCAAGAATTCGGATATGGCCATCGGCATCGACGACGAGGCCGCCATGGCGCTGACCAGGCTGTTCAACGAGCCTGCCGGCCACGAGTACCTTTCGGCAGTCGGCGTGGACGACGCCACGATCGATCACCTGCCACTTATGGGAATCTCAGGCGCAGCCAACTTGCTGTCCGCAATCAAGGTGGCCAAGCACTACGAAATGACCGACAAGGACGTCGTGATGACGGTCGCCACAGACTCGATGGAGATGTACGGAAGCCGGCTCGCCGAGCTGACCGAGGACAGGGGGAGCTTCGATGCGACTGATGCGGCTGTTGCCTATCAGCGCTATCTGTTGGGAACGGGCCTCGACCACGTCCACGAGCTGGGGTATTACGACCGCAAACGCATCCACAACCTGAAGTACTACACGTGGGTCGAACAGCAAGGCAAGACCTATGAGGAGATCCAGGCGCAGTGGTACGACGACGAGTACTGGACTTCGATCCAGGCCATGGCCGACCCGATTGACGAGCTCATCGTGGCGTTCAACGAAAGGGTGTCGTCGTAAGCGAGATCGAGCTGCGGCATTTCATCCCGGCCCCCACGTGGCGCGAATTGTGGAGATCCAGCATGCGGCCTACTCGATCGAAGCCGAGCTGATCGGATTCAATGGTTTCCCCCCGACCAACTTCTGCGCGCAGCGGTATCGGCCGAAAGCTCGTGGCGGGCAGTGCTCACCGACGGTCCGACAGCCGTCTCGACGGGCGCGGCGTATACACCGGCGCCGGCCCTATCCGAGTCGCTCGGGTTCATGGCCACAGCCGAAAGGGAGATCGCCCTCGGGTCACGGTTACCGAGTTCCGCCGCTAGTCGGTTGGCACGATGACCGTGCGCCTACCCACTCGAGCTACGCGCATCCCGCATCGATAGACCTCAGCCAACACACCCGAGTCGAGTACCGCGGCCCCGTCGCCGTCTGCCACAACTGAGCCGCGATTCATCAGTACGAATCGATCGGCGTAGGCGGCCGCCGCGTTCAGGTCGTGAAGAATGACGGCAAAACCCTGGCCGGCTTCAGCCCGCCGTCGCAGGTGGCGCATCACGAGCTCTTGATGGGCGATGTCCAGCGCGGTTAGGGGCTCGTCGAGCAACAACAATGGCGTGTTCTGCATGAGGACACGGGCCAGCTCGACTCTGGTGTGCTCGCCGCCGGACAGAGTGCCAACAACACGATCAACAAGGTCGGAGACGTCCATTGCCTCGAGAATCTCGTGCAGCGCCGCCGAATCAACGCTGTGGCGTGCTCCCATCGCGACGACCTCGCCGACACGAAACGGGATTCCCGCCTGGCGGCGCTGGCTCAACACCGCTCGAAACTCGGCGAGTTCGGCGAAATCGAGCTCGTCGATATTGCGCTCGCCAACCACTACCGAACCGTCCGTGGCCCTCAGGTCGCCTGCGAGAACGGCGAAGAGTGTTGACTTGCCTGCACCATTGGGCCCAATCACCGCAACAAGCTCGCCGCTCCCAACGCGGAAGTCGACTCCCGCGATGAGTTCGATTCGGTCGATGGCGTAAGTAACACTGCGAGCGTCGAGCAGAGTGGTCATGCCAGCCTCGCCCTGCGCAAAAGGAACAAGAAAAACGGTCCTCCTGCCAGAGCGGTGAGGAGGCCAACCCCGATCTCCACTGGCGATAGCAGGGTGCGGGCTGCGAGGTCGGCGGCGAGCACGAAACCAGCGCCGCCGAGAATCGAAGCCGCCATGAGAAACCGGTGGGAAGGACCGGCGGCGCGGCGCACGACGTGCGGCACAACGAGACCGACGAATCCGACCACGCCCACAGCACCGACCGTCGCCCCGGTCACTGCACCTACCGCCATCAACACGACAGTGACGATGAGGTCGACGTCCACCCCGAGGTGACGTGCCTGGATCTCACCGAGGCTGAGCAGGTCGAGCGAACGGCCGTTGATTATCAGCACCGCAACCCCAACGCCAATCAGCACAAGCGCAGTGCCTAAGACGCGCCACGTGGCGCCGCTGAGGCTTCCCAGCAGCCAGAACTCCATCGGAGGCACCACAGAGCGGTCGGAAGCAAAGACGAAGAATCCCACCCAAGCCGTGAGCGCCGCACCGAGCGCTACGCCAACCAAGATGAATCGCGCCGGCTCAGCGGCGGCCCGCCGCGCCAACCGTCGCAAGAGCAGGGCGACGAGAACACCGGCCGCAGTCCCACCGGCAATTGCGCCGGCCACTCCCCCAGTTACGGCACCAACAACGGCGCCGATGGCAGCTCCGGGCCCGATGCCCAGGAGTTGGGGGTCTGCAAGAGAGTTCCGAAACACCCCCTGCAGTGCTGCGCCGGCTGCAGCCAACCCACCGCCGACCGTGATAGCCAAAAGCGCTCGCGGCAGTCGCAACGTCCCTACAACAGCGTCTGCTGTTGCGCTTGGCACCTCGCCGATGTTCAAGCCGACGCGGCGAAACACCACCGCAAGGACCTCGGAGGGGGCGATCGAGACCGCCCCCATCCCGAGGTTGAGTGCGACCAGCGCTAGAACGCCTATCGCGAGCCCCCCAACGAGTCCGCGGCGCGAGCCGCGGACTCTCCACTTGCCCGCCGTCACAATCAATCAGCCGAGGTCGGGATAGAGATCGCGGATGAACTCGGCAAGGGCTTGGCCGGTGCGCGGTCCCAAATTGAAGAAGTACGCCTCGTCGTATATCAGGAAAGCGCCGTTTTGCCCGGCAGGCGTTTCGGCGATTCCTGGGATTGCGAGCAACGCCTCTGTCCCGCCGAGTGCACCGAATCCGGCCGCGGGCAGGACGATGATGTCGGGTGCTGCCGCCACCAGCGCTTCCGGCGTCAACGGCGCCGGACCGAACACTCCGCTTGCTGCCCCGGCATCGATCGCGCCGGCACCTTCGATCATGGCCTGCGTCGGCATTCCGGCTCCGAACAAGAAGATTGTCTGCGGCCCGCGAGCGTAGATATAGGCGACAGTCGGGGAACCGTCGACACTTGTGGCGAGCGCTTTGGCCGCAGCGATTTCGCCCGCTACCCGCTCGGCGAGCGCTGCTCCCTCTTCTTCTGCGCCCACGATTTCGGCAATCTGGGCGATCTTGTCGGATACTCCGTCGAGAGTGGTTTGAGTCTCGAGGATCACCACCGGTACCCCGGAGTCCCTGAGCTGCTGGATCGTCTCCGGCGGCCCGACCTGTTCATCGCCGATGACGAGCGTCGGACCAAACGCCAGCACCCCCTCCGCCGCGAGGCTCTGCCCGAAGCCGACAACGGGGAGCTCCAATGCCGCATCCGGGTACGTAGTCGTAACGTCGATCGCGGCGACGTCGCCGCCCTTGCCCAGCTCGAACAGGATCTCGGTGATATCCCCGTTGAGCGAGACGATTCGAGACGTGTCTGTTATCTCCACCTCGACGCCGTCGGCACCTGTAAAAGTCCGCACTTCCGGGGATTCGGTCGGAGTGGCGGGTTCTGTGGTGGTCGGCGCTTCCGTCATGACGGCTGTCGTACCAACTGCCTCCGTCGAAGACGGGCCGGTTGTGGTTGTTGTGTCGATTGACTCAGAACCACCGCATGCCGTGATCACGACGACGATGGCGAGCGCGCTTGCGAGTCGTTTCAAGTTGGGTCCTTTCAGACTGGTTGCAATGGCCGCCGCTGGGCGGCGTAGATCGAATTGGCGGTGTCACCGACGATGGCGCGATAGCCCAGCCAGATGAGGCTCAGACCAACTAGCTCCGTCACATAGAGGACCTCGACGTAACCCAACCGAGTAAAGGTGCCTCCAATCCCGGGCAGCAGCGCGCCGACGGCGATGAGAACATTCCCCAGCACCCGGGTATGGGGCCGGTCGGGACGTTGGTGATAACGCCAGGCAGACAGGATTGCGCCGCCAACGAGGAATACCAGTGCATAGGTGTTCACCAGAGGCGAGAAGAGCCTCACCCAGCTCCACTCCATCACACTTCCCGTAAGACGATCGTCCACGACTGCTGAAGCGTTGATGGGCGTCGCGACGACGAAGGTCGCGGCGATGGCAATGTAGGCGGTCAGCCACACGGTCAGCCTGTCGGCCGTGCGCTTCTTGGCCAGCAAGTACACGGTGCCCTGCGCCAAAGGTGCCCCACCGAGCAGAGCGCCGGCTATGTACCACGAGCGGAACAGCCATTCGTGCCACCCGAAGATCGTCGTCAGCGCCTCGGTGAGCGTGCCCAGCCCGAACAGGGCAACTCCAAACGTCCACCACATCAAGTATCGGGCATTGGGGTTGGCGCGCCAGTGGCGCCACAGCACAGAGGTGAATGCGGCAGCCACAAAGGTGCTGGCAATTGGCAAGTACTCGACCATGGGCCGGAAAACTATGTTCCGAATCGACCGACAACCAGTCGGAGATTTCCGACCAGGTGTCGGACGCTGCCTCCGCTAGGTCACGCCGTCGACAGGTCTTCGAGAGGGATCGGAAAACCTTCCTTGGCGTTGAGAATTGCGGCAAGGGTCGCACCATCCTCACCGGCGCCTTGCTCGTTGGGCAGCACCATGTACTTGCCATCGGCGCGAGCCGCTACGAGGTAGGCCTGATGCTCCGTCTCCATTGCCCACCGCTCCGGGTTGGTGAACAGTCGTGGCTTGATGACGGCCGGGTCGCCGTTCTCCGGGCAGAACACCAAGCAGTTGCCGCAGTCGTTGCACAGCTCACGGATCACGAAATACTGTTGACGTCCGTCGAGATCCATGTTCTCCGGCGTCGGCAGCCGAAAGAACGCGTCGTTGGGGCACACCGTCACGCAGAAGTTGCATGCCACACATCCCCACATCTCGAGGTCGTGATCCACATGGCGGGGCAACTTCGACGTGCCCTCCCTGGTGTAAGCCTCGTTCTGTTCTGGGTCATGGAGCGACGCCACATACTGTTCCACAGCGCTCCCTGCGGCGTTGCGGTTGGCCACCCACGCCGTCAGGCTCTCGCAGCCCTCGTCTTCCATGGCGCTGGTCAGCGCCTTCAACATCGGTTTGATCCGACCGTACCCGCCGGGCTTGAGAAGATCGCTGCACACTGTCATCGGGGCGAGCCCGAGGCCGGCCGACGCCGCGATGTTCTCTCTCGTGATGCCCGCAGACCAGCTGACCTGGACGGGGGCATCCCGGTTGTCGACGGCAAGCATCCCAGGCAGTGCCTCGTTGAGCCGGCGCAGCAGAGTCATGGTCACGACATGCAGGGGGGCACCGGACAGATACATCGTCTCATCGGGCATGAAGCCGCGATGGTTTTCAACGACGAGTGTGTTCGAAAGTTTGATGCCGAAACGGCGGCCCCGCTCGCTGCCAAAGTCCAGTAGCTCGCCGATCAGCTCTGTTCCGCGCGCAAACTGGAGGTCGGCGTCGAAGTCCGATTGCCGAAGGCGAATCTCCTCGTAGCCAAGCGTTTCTGTGACCAGTTCCTTGACGTTGTCGAAGCCAAGCAGCGTGGGGTTCAGCTTCACGATGACATCTACGTCGTGCTCGGTCATTAGATGCTTCGTGATCGATTCGATCTCGTCGGGCGGGCAGCCGTGGAAGGTCGAGAGGGTGACCGTGTCGGAGATGCGCGGGTTGAAGTCATGATCCCGCCAAGGTGCAAACCGCTCCGGGATCTCGGCACGGAGCCGCTCGATCGATTCCGAAGCATCGATCAGGCCGTCGATGAAGGCAGCCACCTCGGGAGTTGAAATGCCGGCGAGGTCATATCCGACTGACATGTCGAAAACGACCGGGCCCGGATCGTCACCGAGATGCGGCTCGAGCTCGTCCCAGCCCGACAGGATCTCGATGATCATCCACGCTTTGACGTACTCCTCGAGCGATTGGGGGATTTTGAGTTCCTGGCTCCACTCGATGTTGTAGCCGATGGTCTCCATGTCGATGCACGGTCGGTTTATCTCGAGCTCATCGAGGATCTGCACCGTCTTCAGTTCGATGAGCCGCGACCCGCCGAGCCAGGCCAGCACGATGTTCTCGGCAAGCTGGCTGTGGGGGCCTGCAGCCGGCCCTACGGGCGTGGCACACGGACGGCCCAGGAAGGACATCGTCAGGTCCGGGCCCTCCGCGGCGTTGTAGATTCGAGCGATCGGGAGGTCGAAGATCCGCCTCCTGGTGTCCCACTCGTACGCGATCCGGTCGAGGAGTATGCCGAGCGGCATCGGTGTCAGCGGCGGGATGTCATGTGCCATGGGACCCTCCTCGCTACAGCCTGGCATGCAGGCGGGCTGCCTGCTCAGAGGCCTTGGCCCTGATTTCCACAGGGTCGACCTTGGTGGGAGCCCCGTCGGCGAACACGACATCGCCATCCACCTCCACCTCGAGCGGGTGGACGCCACTCGTGAACGCAATGTGCCATGGGTCCATCGGCTCGTAGCTCCATGTGACCTCGTCGCTCAGCGCTTCCGGTGCGATTTCCCAGCCTTGCTCCAACCAGGCCCATGCCGGGTCGGGCGTGGCGGTGACATCAACCGATCGATGCATGACGTAGGCAAGCCGGAACGACTCGACGACGTTGGCACCAATGCCGTCCGTGCCAAGCGCAACGGGATTGACGAACCGAGCCGGGTCGGCATAGCCGACCGCATTGTTCAGATTCGACCGTGGGTTGTGCAGGATCGTGCCCCGCAGGCCGTGGTCGGTCGGGAGATGGACACAATGCGCCAAGAGCCAGTCATCCCGAGTCAGGCCGGCGAGCCGGTCCGGCGCCGCGATGTCCTCGGGCCCCTCAGCGACGTGGATGTGCACGCCGACGCCGTGCTTCTCGGCCAATGCGGCCGCGGCGGCAAGCGTGTCGTCTGCACAGGTGAACGCGGCGTGCACCCCCACAAGAGCTCGACCACCTTCGCTCAAGAAACGTCGATTCTCCTCGAGGCCACGGCGCGCGCCGTCTGGCCCGTGCCGGTCGGTTACTCCATAGGCACCAATGACACGTATCCCCACCTCTGCCACAGCATCTGCGATCACCGTCAGGCTGCCCTCGATGGCGTTGGGGGTTTCGTTGTGATCGACGATCACGGTGGTGCCGGCCTCTAGCGCCTCGAGGGCTCCGAGCTTGGCGGACCACTCGAGCATCTCGAGATCGAGGGCGCTGTCGAGGCGCCACCAGATCTGTTCGAGGATGCCCTGGAAGGTCGTTGCGGTCTCCGGCGGCGCCGGCATGCCGCGGGCAAGCGCTGAATACAGGTGATGGTGAGCGCAGACGAGACCCGGCGTGGTGGCCGGCACTAGGTGATGACCTCGGTGGCCTCAATCGGCTCGTGTGCCAGCAGCGGCAGATGGGTCCGCCACTTACCATCGACGCCGTGCAAGGCAGCCGCGACTGCGCCGGCGGTCGGCACCAGACCGATCTCACCTACTCCCTTGATCCCATAAGGAGAATTCGGCTGCGGCGCTTCGATGAGGATCACGTCGACATCCGGCATGTCCTTGGGACGGATGATGTCGAGGCTACGCAGCGTCATATTGGTGGGACGGCCTTCCTCGTCACACGGGAAGTCCTCAGACAGCGCGTAGCCGAGGCCCATGTGCACAGCACCCTCGACCTGACCTTCACACAGCAGCGGATTGATTGCCCTGCCCACGTCATGGGCGGCTACGACCTTCTCAATCGTCCCGGTATTCGGGTCGGCGATCACCAGCTGAGCGGCATAGCCAAATGTCGAGTGCAGGATCGGGTTCTCCACCCCGTCGCTGAG
>JAHEJX010000022.1:11070-45433 GCA_024638645.1 Actinomycetes bacterium | reverse complement strand
GCAATCGTCGCCGGCGGCGAGCTGGCCGGAGTCGGCCAGGTTGCCACTATGTTCCGGCCTCAGTCTGCCTAGGTGCCCACTTGCTCCTGAGCCGAATTGCAGAAACGTCGCAATCTGTCGCTTCGACGCGCAGTCGCATAACCAAGACGGAGCGACTCGCAGCAACGATCATGGAGATGACCCCCACCGAGGTGCTGATAGGGGTGTCATATTTGTCGGGCCGCCTGCCACAAGGGCGGCTCGGGGTCGGCTTCGCCGCTATTCGCGATGTGGATGTTGCGCCCGCCGCAACCGCACGCCTCACCCTCACCGAGACAGATTCGACACTCACCGAGTTGCAGGCAACGCGGGGGGCCGGATCCAAGGTGAGGCGTGCTGAGCTACTGGCCGGGCTGATGTCGGCTGCCACGCCTGAGGAGCAGACACTGTTGTTCGGCCTACTTGGCGGCGGACTGCGACAGGGCGCACTCGATGGAGTCATGGTGGATGCTCTGGCGACGGCCTTCGACGCGCCCCGGGCATCGGTGCGGCGGGCCGCCATGCTCTCGGGCAATCTTGCCGGCGTGGCCGAGGCGCTGGCAATGGAGGGACCTACGGCATTGGAGCGCTTCGGCCTCGAGGTCGGCAGGGCAGTCCAGCCGATGCTCGCTTCAACAGCCGAAACAGCTAGCGACGCATTAGCCGGCTTCGCCGAGTCGTTTGTCGAATGGAAGGTCGACGGAGCCCGGCTTCAGATCCACCGCGAGGGCGACGACATCGACGTGTACACGAGATCGCTGCGCCCGGTGACCCGCAGCGTTCAAGACATCGTCGCCAAGGCTCGCAGCATCGGATCAACGTCGTTCATCCTCGATGCCGAAGCTATCAGCCTCAAGGGTGACGGCACGCCCGAGCCATTCCAGGTGACTATGACTCGATTTGCCAAAAAATCCGCTCCTGACACACCCCTCCATCTCTTCGTTTTCGACGCACTCCGCCTCGACGAGGACCTCATCGACCTGCCTTTGCGAGAACGAGCCGCGCGAATCGAGGCTGCGGTTCCTGACGACTTCGTCATTCCTCGTATCCTCACCAGCGACCCCGGCGAAGCGGAGGCCTTCGCCGCAGCAGCCCTGGCGCAGGGCCATGAAGGCGTCATGGTCAAGGACGCCGATTCACTCTATTCGGCGGGGCGGCGCGGATCGGCGTGGCTCAAGGTGAAGCCGGCCCACACGCTGGATCTTGTGGTGCTCGGCGTGGAGTGGGGGTCGGGTCGGCGCCGCGGCTATTTGTCCAATATCCACCTCGGGGCACGCGACGGCGATGGTTTTGTCATGCTCGGCAAGACGTTCAAAGGCATGACCGACGAGATGCTGGCATGGCAGACAGTCCGCTTCCAGGAGATCGAGACGCACCGCGACGGTCAGGTGGTCTACGTACGACCTGAACAGGTGGTGGAGATCGCCTTCGACGGTGTGCAGCGCTCTTCGCGGTACCCGGGAGGCGTCGCACTCCGTTTCGCCCGAGTAAAGGGATACCGCCAAGATAAGAAGCCCAACGAAGCAGACACACTCGACACCGTACGCGGGTATCTGCAGACCTAGCCCGGCCGGATCACCTGAACTTCTGCACCGGTATGCCCACCTACACCGGCTGCCAGGGTGGCGAGCTCATCTCCATGCAGGGTTGCGTCGAGCGCGTCACGCGGTTCACCTAACAGGATGGTCCCGGCGCCAACCTCTGCGGCGAATGCCGCAATCGTTTCCGTCAGCTTGCCGACTCGCACCTGAATGTTGAATTGGGCCTCCGGATGGCCGAGCTGAGACGCGTTGGCACGGGCGAGCGCCAGCTCGCGCCAAGCGAGCTCCGCACGGATTGCTCGCTGCTCGCCTTCGTGCAATGGGTGATAGGCATCGGGATCAATCGTCACGAGGAGATACAAAGGAGCTTCAGTTGCGATCGCACGTTGCAGAGCTGCCCGCCTCGTGAAGTGGCTCCCAGGACCGCCCCGCACAGCACAAACGATTGGCTTCATGTCGACGATCCGTCGTCAAGCGGAAAGTCGCTCGGCTCGGTGGCCACCACTTCCGACTGTTCAGCGTCGCCCTCCATGAACTCGAGGGCAGCGAGGTGGTTGTTCACTTCGAGGGTGAGCTCTCCGAGCACGTGCTCAGAGATCAGGCCGCGCCGTGCGGCGTCCTGCAGTGCCTGGCGCTCCGCCCGCAAGGCATCGACGCGAGCGGTGAGATACATGTCCGCTTCCAGCTCGGGATGTATCTGCAAGTGCCTTCGCAACTGCTCCCGACTCGTTTCGATCTCTGTGTCGTAGTGCTTGTCCATGGCAGACCACAGATCGCCAAACAGAATCCCCTCGTCACGAAGCCTTGCCAATTCGCGCTGGGCCGCACGATTGGCATAGAGACGGGCCTGGCCGCGTTGCTGGTCGAGTGCCGCCTCAGACTTCTCGGCGAGTCCGAGCCGCCTGATGAGACGCTCGATGGTGAGCCCCTGAACTAGAAGGGTGAACAGGACGACCCCGAAGGTCATCACCTGGAGCTGGCTCACCAGTTCCTCCCCAAGATCACCGACCGCGCCCACCAGGCTGAGAGCAAGGCCCACCGAGATCGCTCCTCGTAACCCACCCCAATACATGACATGTTTGAAACGTGGCGGAATGCGCCGCTCAGGCACAAACACATCGTGAATCGCTCCGAGGCCATACACGACAACGACACGCGCAATGAGGATCGCGGCCACAGCAACGATCAAAGCCACGGCCTCTTCCGGGAGCGCTGTGATGTCGATCTCGAGGCCGAGTAACAGGAAGACCATGGAATTCACCACGAACGACAGGAACTCCCAGAAGTTCTGCAAGGTGAGCCTGGTGGTGGGCGACGTGTTGCGGAGGCCAATGTTGCCGACCATCAGCCCCGCAGCGACAACCGCGAGTATGCCGCTCAGGTGGAAATCTGCACCGATCAGTGCTCCGAATTCTTCTGCCAGCAGATATGACCCGAACGCCAGGGCGACGGTGACCGCGGTCTCGACAAGATGGTCATCGAGGTTGCGCAAGATGAGTACGGAGACGACATATCCCAGCACAACTCCGACTGCCAACCCGCCAAAGGCGATCAATATGAAGTCGCCAAACGCTCCGACCAAGCTGAACGTTGCGCCTGGAACGGCGGCGGCAAGCGCCAGCGTGAAGACAACGAATGACACCCCGTCGTTCAACAGGCTCTCCCCTTCGACAAGGATCGTCAGCCGTTTGCTCACGCCGATCGAGCGGAAGAACGAGATGACTGCGACCGGATCGGTGGCTGAGATGAGGGCCCCAAAGGCGAGCGCGGGCGCCCATGGCACGTCCACAAACTGGTTGACAAACGTACCGACGATGAACGTACCGATCAGAGTTCCCGCAACCGCGATCAAAGTCACGCCGCGCAGGTCAGCGCGGAACTTTCGCCACGAGATGTGCAACGTCCCCTCAAAGAGCAAGGGCGGAACGAGCACGGCGAGGATCAGTTCTGCGCTGACGTCGACCTCGATTGCGCCCTCAGGCAGAAACGCCATTGCCAGACCAACCACGACGAGCGCGACCGTGTAGGGGAACCGAAATCTGCGGGCGGCGACCGCGACCAAGGCGGCAACGGCGAGGAGCAGAATGATCGACACTTCCGACTCGAGGAGCCCACTGCCGCCGGACTCCGCAGCTATCAGTATTGAGGACGTCACAAGCACGGGGGGAGTGTACGTGCAGGCCCTCTAGAGGACAGGCAGCCCTAGCTGACGCGAGATGACCAGCCGCTGAATCTCACTTGTGCCCTCACCGATCTCGAGAATCTTGGCGTCTCGGTAGAAGCGGGCAGCCGGCCCCTCTTCGACGAATCCGTAGCCGCCGAGGATCTGCGTAAGGGTCCGAGTCGCCGCGACAGCGGCTTCAGTGGCGAACAGCTTGGCGCGAGCTGCCGCCATCTTGATCGGCTGTCCTGCGTCCTTGAGCGCAGCCGCCTTATAGGTGAGCAATCGGGCCGACTCGGTAGCAACGTCGAGATCTGCGACCTGAAACGCTATGCCCTGGTTGGCGCCAATCGGCCGTCCAAATGCCTCGCGGTCTATCGAGTGTTCGATGCTGAGGTCGAGGCACGCTTGCAGCAGACCGACGGCAAGGGCCGCGATTGCTATGCGTCCATCATCGAGGGTGGCGAGAAACTGGTGAAAGCCACGGCCGCGCTCACCAAGCAGGTTCTCGGAAGGAACCCGGCATTCCTCGAAAACCAGCCCGTGGGTGTCCGACGCATGCCATCCGAGTTTGTCGTATGCCGGTTCGACCGTGAGGCCGGGCGTGCCGGCAGGCACCATGATCGAACTGATCTCATCGTCCCCGGTGATCGCCGTGATCGTGATGACCGATGTTATGGCAGTGCCGGAATTGGTGATGAAGGCCTTTGAACCGTTGATCACCCATTCGTCGCCATCCAACACGGCTGTTGTCTTGGTGGCCCCTGCCGCGTCTGATCCTCCGCCCGGTTCGGTCAGCCCGAAAGCTGCAAGCTTGCGCCCGGCAAGTAATTCAGGGAGCCAATTCGCCTTCTGCTCGGGGGAACCGAATTCTGCAATCGGGTTGATACCAAGGCCGACCGCAGCCTCGAGGGTGATTCCCATCGACTGATCGGCCCGGCCGATTTCCTCGATCGCAACGCAGAGACTGGTGAAGTCTCCGCCGCCTCCACCATGTTCCTCGTCAAAGATCGCCCCCATGAGGCCCAGATCGCCCATCTTGTGAACGACGTCCACAGGAAAATGACGGTTGCGATCCCACTCGGCTGCATGTGGGGCGATTTCCTTCTCGGCGAACTCGCGCACGGCCGCGCGCAACGCCTCGTGATCTTCAGTCAGGCGGAAACTCATCGAAACCAACGTTAACTGCTTCCGTGCCCATTTCATCCCCTAGGGGATCCGCATTCGGATAGAGGGCTCTCCCCCATATCGCCTTTCGCCAATTCGGCCGACACTGCATGAACCAACTCATCAGGAGCACCCCAATGGCCTTCAAGCAGGTCGAGACTGCCCGCCTCCTGGCGGACGCAACTCCCCTCTCACGCAATCGGTACGCAGACTTCCTCCGGGCGGTGGCCATTCTCGCCGTGGTGGTCGGGCACTGGCTCATGGCTGCCGTCTGGGTGGACGGCGCTGGTACCCATACCAAGAACGTTCTTGGCATCGTCACAGAGGTTCAGTGGCTGACTTGGGCTTTGCAGGTCATGCCGATCTTCTTCTTCGTAGGAGGATTCTCCAACTGGGTCAGCTACTCTCGCACGTCCCACTCCTACGGCACGTGGCTACGCGGCCGGCTACGCAGACTGGTCATTCCGACGATCCCGCTGATCGCGATCTGGGGTGTCCTGGGCCTCCTTGGGCCCACGATTGGCATCCCAACCGATCTGGCACGGGCCGGTTCTCAGACTGCGTTGATACCGCTGTGGTTCCTTGCGGTTTACGTGCTGCAAGTAGCCGCGACGCCGATTTCGGTGGCCGTGTGGCGTCGAGTTGGCCTGCGTGCCGTCGGCTATCTCGCAGCCGGTGCGGTGGCGACCGATGCCTTGCGGGTGGCAACGACGGCGGGCGTCGGCTTCGCGAACTACCTCTTTGTGTGGGGCGGCGTGTACCTGCTCGGCCACGCCTGGGCGACAGGAGTATTCGCCAATCCTCGCCGTGGGACGCTGCTTGGCTTGGCCGCCGGATTTGTGCTCATCGCCATGACGATCTTCGGGCCGTATCACCACTCGATGGTGGGAGCGCCGGGCGTTGACTTCGGCAACACGGCTCCACCGAGTGCGGCGCTACTCGCCCTTGGCCTCACACAAATCGGGCTTGCAATGGCGTTTCAGAGCCCGATGCGCCGCTTCCTGGGCCGGTCCGGACCGTGGACGGCAACGATATTGATCAACGGCTCGATCATGACGGTCTACGTCTGGCACATGACCGCAATGGCCCTGACCATCGGCATTCTCCTCCTGCTCGGGGGGCCCTTCGTTGCGATCGTGCCAGGCACTGCGCTGTGGTGGGCGACTCGGCCGGTATGGATCGCTTTGCTGGGTATCGCCACGCTTCCCTTCATGGCGGTCTTCCAACGCTTCGAGCGACCTGGCCGAGAGCGGCCGGTTCTCCGTTCCACGGCCGGGTCCATTGCCATTGCGCTGGCGATCTGCGCGAGCTACACCTCGGTGGCGGCGAAAGGACTGACAACCGCGAGCCCGTTGTGGGCGCTGGTGGCCCTAATCCCCCTGTTGCCGGTGTGGTTGTGGCTCAAGCCGATCGACGATCGCAAGGAACTAATCGCCAGCTAGCGTGTCGAAACCGTAGATCCAATACTGACGGGGAAGGCATCAAAATGCGCTGGCGCAACCTGGATAGAAGTCAGAACGTCGACGACCGCAGAGGCACCGGTAGAGCCGGTGCTGTGGCGGGCGGTATCGGCGGACTGGGCATCATCGGCGTCCTCCTCGCCATATTTCTGGGTGGCGGGGGCGGTGGGCTCGGTGACGCACTGTCCGGCCTCGGCGCCGGCGCTCCGGGACAGACCGTCACCCAGCCCCCGGAGTACGCCGGGCTCGATGAGGTGGAGGACTTCGTGAGCGCAATCCTCGGCAGCACTGAGGTTGTCTGGAACGACGTGTTCGCAGAATCGGGCCGGACTTACCGGCCGGCCGAGCTTGTCCTCTTCACGGGCTTTACAGAGTCAGCGTGCGGCGGCGCCAACGCACAAGTCGGCCCCCACTACTGCCCGCTCGATAAAACTATCTACATCGACCGTGACTTCTACGCCGAGCTCGAGCGCCGCTTCGGGGCTCAAGGTGGCGACTTTGCCGAGGCCTACGTCGTCGCCCACGAGGTGGCACACCACGTCCAGAACGAGTTGGAGATCATGGACCAAGTGCGATCCGCCCAGCAGAGCGACCCCGGCCAGGCCAATGCATTCTCGGTGGCGCTCGAGTTGCAGGCCGATTGTCTGGCCGGCGTGTGGGCCAACTACATCTTCCAGCTCGGCGACGTTCTCGAAGCGGGAGACATCGAAGAGGCTCTGAATGCCGCTGCCGCCGTGGGTGACGATCGAATTCAAAGTGCCACCCAAGGCCAAATCAACCCCGAGACGTGGACCCACGGCTCGAGCGAGCAGCGAGTGCAATGGTTCACGCAGGGCTATCAGACCGGCGACGCCGCCCAGTGCGACACGTTCAACAGCTAGCGAGCTTCCGTCGGTACCTCGTATCTCTAGATATCAGGCACCAGCTACTAGAGAGAGCGGTCGGACCGGTGGCTACACGAAGGCGTTTTCTCCCGTAATGGCTTGCCCCAGCACGAGCGTATGAATCTCGTGAGTGCCTTCGTAGGTGTAGACGCTCTCGAGGTTGTTCATATGTCTGATCACCGGGTACTCCAGCGTGATGCCGTTGGCACCTAGGACTGAACGCGCCTCGCGGGCGATTTCGAGGGCCATCCGGACGTTGTTCATCTTGCCCATCGAGATGTGGGCGGCCTGGAGTGTCCCTGCATCCTTCTTGCGCCCGATGTGGAGCGCCAACAGCATTCCCTTGTTGATCTCGACCATCATCTCCACCAGCTTGCGCTGTGTGAGCTGGAAGCCGGCAATCGGCTTGCCGAACTGGTGACGGCTCTTGGCATACTCGAGCGCAGCCTGGAAGCAGGCGCGCGCCGCTCCAACCGCTCCCCAGATGATCCCGTAGCGAGCTTCACTGAGGCACGACAGCGGGCCCTTCAGTCCGTGGACACCAGGGAGAACAGCGTCGGCGGGGAGCCGGACATCTTCCATGATGAGCTCGGATGTGACGCTTGCACGCAACGAGAGTTTTTGGTGGACATCCTGCGTCGAGAACCCGGCAGAACTCGTAGGCACGACGAAGCCGCGGACGCCCTCATCCGTCTGCGCCCATACGACGGCGACGTCGGCCACTCCCCCGTTGGTGATCCACATCTTGGTCCCGTTGAGAATCCAGTCATCCCCATCGCGGCGAGCATTGGTTCGCATACTTCCGGGATCGCTACCGGAATCCGATTCAGTCAGGCCGAAACAGCCGACGAAGTCGCCTGCCGCCATACCCGGCAGCCATTGCTCTTTCTGCGATTCTGATCCGTAGGCCCATATCGGAAACATGGCTAGCGAACCCTGCACGGATACAAAGCTGCGCGTCCCGCTATCCCCTGCTTCGAGCTCGAGACATGCCAGTCCATAGTCGACTGCCGACATACCGGCGCAGCCATAACCATCGAGATGCATGCCGAGAAGACCGAGCGCCCCCATCTCCTTGCCCATCTCTCTCGGGAAGTAGCCCTCCTCGAACCACTCCGCCACATTCGGGAGGATCCGATCATTGACGAATTGGCGGACCGTGTTACGAAGCAGCTTCTCGTCGCCGCTCAACTCAGCATCGATCTCGAGGAAGTCGAGCGGATCTGTATGACCGGCGCCGATCGGGTCTTTGCTCATGTCGTGAATCCTCAGTGTCGCTGGCCTACAGTTTGCTGCATCCGGCGGCGAAGGTCGAGCTAGCGTGACCTCATGGCCGAGCGAACTCATCTCGCCCAGTTGCCGACGCCGCTCGAGCCGCTGGACCGTCTCAGCGCAGAATGGGGCGGCCCCCGCATCTGGGTCAAACGTGACGACCTCACCGGGTTCGGTCTATCCGGCAACAAGGTGCGCAAGATCGAGTACCACGCAGCGGCGGCCACGGCAGCGGGAGCCACAGTTCTCATTACCGCGGGCGCCGAACAATCCAACCACTGCCGGGCCACGGCTCTCGCGGCCGCCAAACTCGGGTTCGACTGTGAGCTCTTTCTGCGTACCGCAGACGGCCAACCCCCGCAGCGCGCGCTCGGCAACCATCTGCTCCACCGATTGTCTGGAGCGACTCTCCACTTCGTCACTGCCGACCAGTACAAAGAGCGCAGAGAGCTCATGGCGACCCGACTCGATGAACTGGCCGCAGCGGGACTGAGTGCATGGGTCATCCCGGAAGGTGCCTCGGACTATCTGGGAATGCTCGGCTTCGCAGCGGCGGGCGCGGAACTGGCGCATCAGATCTCAGACTGGCGCACGATCCCTCCGATATGGCATGCCGCATCCTCAGGAGGCACGACCGCAGGCCTTGCGATGGCGGCCGCAGAGGCAGATCACCCTTTCTTTGTCTTTGGAATGTCGGTGGGCGACACGGCCGGCGAGCTGAACGACCGGATGGACACGATCTGGGAAGAGACAAAGCAACATCGTGATCTGCCGAGCAACTTCGTGACTCCACAGCTGACCGACCAATACGTGGGCGGCGGGTACGCCGTCGTCAGCCGCGAAGAGCTCGAGTGCCAGCTACAGGCGACCAGGCTGACGGGATTGCTCTTCGATCCCGTCTACACGGGCAAAGCCATCTACGGCCTCAGGCAGGAGATTCGTCGCGGCGCCCTCGACCATGTGAGTGATCTCGTCTTCTGGCACACGGGCGGTGGTTTCGGGGTGTTTGCCCACGACTTCAGCGGTGTCGCGATTTAATCGAACAGCGTTCCCTGCGGGTTGGGCCGCTCGAATCGTTTGACACCCGTCCACGGTATGTGCTCCATGAACACCCAGCTGCGGCGATGAATCGTCGTCGGACCCATGTGGGCGAGAGCCGCCTTGTGGCGAGGGCCGGGATAACCCTTGTTGCCCTCGAAGTTGTATCCCGGGAACCACGGGGCCAGATCGCGCATAATCCGATCCCGTGTCACCTTCGCCAGTATCGAGGCCGCCGAAATACTCAAGGACGTTGCATCGCCGCGCACGATTCGCATTGTGTTGCTGCCGCCGACGAAATCCCAGTTGCCGTCGATGAGAACGTGATCTGCGCGCACGCCGAGACCTTCGATGGCCCTTTGCGCGGCCAGCTTCTGAGCGTCCGACATACCAAGCTCGTCACATTCGATGTGGGAAGCATGACCAACCGCCCACGCATCGACCCAGCCTGCAATCCGATCGAACATGAGCTCACGCTCGTCCTCTGTCAGCATCTTGGAGTCGCGCACCTTGTAGATCCGGCGATCCTTGGGCACCACCGCGGCGCCGACGCTCAACGGCCCGGCCCATGCGCCCCGACCGACCTCGTCGACGCCTACCACGACCGTCGCACCTTCTATCCACAGCTCGCGCTCGACGGAAAGTCCAGGCGAACTGCGCTTGATCGCCTTACGAAGCTTCGGAACGGTCGTCGTCACGGACTCGAATCTACTCGGGAAGTCCTGACTGCCATCTCAATTCGCTGATAGGTCGTCAGGGAAGCTTGCATACAGAGCGATGCGCCCCGGCTGGCGAGCCACCACGCGCTGCCACAGGGTTTCCGGCTCTGCATCAAAAACATCGGCTGGCTCAGCATCACACACAATCCACGAACCGGTCGCCAGCTCCGCGGCGAGCTGGCCTGTGACCCAACCTGAATAGCCGGCGAAGACGCGCGCGGTTTCCATGCCACCCCAATGGTCGGGGGTGTAGGCCACGTCGATCATCGAAACGTCGCCAACGATCGGCGCCCAGTCCTCGGCAGGAACGACGGCTCCACTCCCGACACCGATGGCGATATCGGTCATGACGGGGCCACCGACGAAAACGACGTCCGGCGGAGCCACGGTGTCTGCCCAAACCGGAAGATGGATCCCAACGAGTTCCGCAGACGGCCGGTTCAATACCAGCCCCATCGATCCCTCAGCACCGTCCTCGACTACCAAGAGCACCGTCCGATGGAAGTTCGGATCGCCCATGAGTGGATTCGACACGAGGAGTTTGCCCGCTAGTGACTCCGTCATGGACACATCGTAGAAGGCTACGCCGTACCTTCCGGCTCGGCGCCTTCAATCTCTCTACCTCGTCCCGTCCGGAGCTGCTTGCGGGCCCCTTGATCCGGCTCATCGAACAACGCTGATTGAACCAACGGGTGCCTCTGGAAGTAGGTCGAAACGAACGCCTGTATCGTCGCCGCGACCGGCAGCGCCATGAGCGTGCCGGGAGCACCGAGGAGCGTGCCTCCGATGATGGCGCTCCCAAACGCCACCGCAGGGTGCAGCGACATAGTCCGCGCGGTGATACGCGGCCCGATCACATAGTTCTCGACTTGCTGGTACGCAACGATGAATGCAACCACCCAGATTGCTTTCTGCGGGCTCTCGAGAAGCGCAATCAGCACCGGGAGTATGCCTCCCAGATACGTTCCAACAACCGGCACAAACTGTGACAACACGCCAACCCAGATACCGAGCGGAGCGGCGAAAGGAACGCCAATGAGCTTCAACGTCACCCACGTCACGAACGCGGCAGCGGCCGCCAGCAGAGCTCTCGAGTAGAAGTACCCGCCTGTCTTGTCGATGGCGATCTCGATGATGCGGAGCAGGTCTTCTTGTCGCTCGCGATCGAGGATCGACAGAATCGTACGCCGGAGCTTTGGGGCCTCTGCGGTCACGTAGAAGGTGAACAGGAGGATCGTCAATCCCTGAAAGATCGTTCCGAGCAGTGTGGACCCCACACCGAATGCGCTCCCGACGACGTCCGTTGTCAATCCCTGTAAGGACTGGTCTGCCGACGTGATAGCCGACAACAGGTTGTCGCCTTCGTACTCGATGCCGAAGTTGGCCAAGAAGCTCGACAGCTGTTCGATGTAGCTAGGAGCACGGTTGATCAGCTTCCGCACCTGATCGGCGACCAACGGGACCATTAGCGCAGTGAGCAACACGCCGAGCACAGTGACGATTGCAAAGATGACGGCGGTCGCCATCCCGCGCCGCCATCCTCGCTTTGCCAGAAAGCCAACCGCCGGTTCGAGGGCAATCGCAAGGAATACTGAGATCAACAACAGTACGAGAAACCCGCGAAGCGCGGTGAAGAGGTTGTAAGCGACAAGGCCGAGAACGATCAGGATGGCGATTTGGCGGAGGAGACGCGGAACCCATGGCGGCATGCCGTCCTCCGCCTCACCAAACAGTCGAAAACGGCGCCGCGATACGTCAGCCGGGGTTGCCTCTTCCACGAGGCGAGGGTACCGATGGAGGCGGTCGACAAAAAGGACCGAAGTCTCTCGCTAAGATCCCTGCATGGATGGCGTCATCGCAGCCCAGCTGCCCAAAGCCGTGCTTCATGACCATCTTGATGGTGGACTCCGAATCCAAACGCTCTTGGAGCTAGCTGCGGAGACGGGTTACGAATCACTGCCGGCTGGAACAGCAGAGAAACTCGCAACGGCGATGTATCAGGCAGACTCCGGTTCGCTCGTGAATTATCTAGACGTTTTCAAGCACACCGTGGGTGTGATGCAAACCGCCGCTGCCATCGAGCGTGTGGCATACGAGAGTGCCATCGACCATCACAAGGCGGGCGTGGTTTATGCCGAGATCCGGTTCGGCCCTGCGCTGCTCACCGAGGGTGATCTCACCCAGGAAGCTGCCATCGAAGCCGCCCTGGTTGGCTTCCGGGCGGCCTCCCGCGAAACGGGAATCGAGATCGCCATCATCATCTCAGCATTGCGACACAATCCGCTTTCAGTGCCGGTGGCGAAGGCGGCAGCCCAATTTGTCGGCCACGGGGTCGTCGGATTCGACTTGGCCGGCCCTGAAGCCGGATACCCGGCAAAGGACCACATCGCTGCCATCGACATGGCGCGCGAGGCTGGGCTCGCCATCACTCTCCACGCCGGGGAGGGTGCCGGCACCGCATCGATCGCCGAGGCATTGGACTGCGGGGCTGAGCGAATCGGGCACGGCGTTCGCATCATCGATGACTGCCGGGTCGTCGATGGCATGATCGATGACATAGGCGATCTTGCTCAGCGAGTCCTCGACGAGCAGGTGCCTTTGGAGATCGCGATCTCGTCAAACCTCCATACGGGCATCGCAAAGGAACCGGCGCAACATCCCTTTGGGGCCCTGTATCGCGCAGGTTTCAACGTCTCGATCAACACTGACAACCGGCTGATGAGCAGTATCGACATGGCCCGAGAGTTCGCTCTTGCGGTAGATGCCTTCGACCTGCGCCTCGAAGATCTTGCGCGGATCACGAGACGGACCATCCAAGCCGGCTTCGGCAACGACGAGCGGAGAGCCGAGTTGATCCGTTTGGTCGACGCTCAGTACGCCGCAGTCATAGCCGAGACTTGATCCAATCTGACACGAAACTGAGCACCTCGTCCTGCTCAGGCTCGTTGTGCATCTCGTGACGTAACCCCGGAAAGACGCGACGTTCGACTCCCCCTACGGCTGCCAGTGGCGCCGATGCCCGGGGCGGGACGATCTCGTCCTCGGCACCATGGATCACCAGGGTGGGAACCTTGATTTCATGTAGGGCGCCGCGAGCCTTCTCCATCGCTTCGAAGAATGCTTTGCCAAATCGAGCTGTTCCCCGCTGGTAGACCTTCGGATCGGAGACGTACGCTTCGCCGATCTCAGGATCCCGCGACAGATGCTCCTTGGTAACCGGCGACTCAATTGCGAATCTCGGTACGAACCGTCCCAACACCTTGGCTGCGAGCTTCAACGGCGCCGGGACTGAAGCGACGAGCGCAGGAGCCGACAACACCAGGATGTCTGGCTGCGGGTGATCGGACTGTGCATACGAAGCAGCGACCAATCCACCCATTGAGTGACCGTAGAGGATCACGGGTCTTCCCTGAGTGCGGACCTCAGCAATTGTGTGGGCAATGTCGTCAACGAACTGTTGAAAGCTATCGATGTCGAGGGTGCCATCGCCGGATTCACCGTGAGCCCGTTGGTCATAGCCGTGGACCTCGAATCCGTTTTCCACGAAGAACTCAGCAACGTGTTCCCACCTGCCCATGTGTTCCGACACACCATGAATCAGAATGATGGTTCCATCGGGATTGGGGTGTGCCCAAGTCCGAGTATGTAGCTCGGTGCCGTCTGGCATCGTCCTCGTGCCGGATTTCATGACCGCTCCTCGTCTATTGATCTCTCTGCAGGCGTTATACCTCGGCTCGCCAACGCCGCGCCCACAATGCCTGCGTTATTGCGCAGCTGGGCGACCCTGACGGGTGTTCTCAACTCGAAGTGGTGCGAGAAGTCGTCGTATCGCTTCGAGATTCCTCCTCCGAAAATGAACAGATCAGGTGTGAGAATCCGTTCGAGATGGTGCAAGTACTCCCCGACGCGAATGGCCCACGGCTCCAATTCCATATCCTCACGCTCCACCAGTCGCGCTGCTGCGAAGTGCTCTGCGACCATCCCCTTGAATTCGAGATGCCCGAGCTCTGAATTGGGAATGAGAATGCCGTCGTGAAACATGGCGCTCCCGATTCCGGTCCCGAACGTCAGCAGAATCACGACTCCTTCGGCACCTGCGCCTGCACCGTAGATCATCTCCGCGATGCCGGCGGCATCTGCATCGTTGAGAACGCGGACCGGACTACCGGTCGCTTCCTCGAGCAGGTGATCGGCGTCTGTACCGATCCAGCCCTTGTCGATGTTGGCGGCCGTCGACACGATGCCGCGCCGAACCACCCCGGGGAGGGCAGCTCCGATTGGGCCTTCCCACTCGAAGTGTTTGACGATCTTGCTAATGGTGTCGGCGACCGCCTCCGGCGTGGCCGGCTGCGGGGTCTTGATGCGGTAACGATCTGATGACAGGTTTCCGATCGATGCATCGACAATCGCTCCCTTGATGCCGGAGCCACCTACGTCGATTCCAAAGAGGAGATCGCTCATTTCTGGAGGAACGGTGGTTTGGCGACAGTTGCCGGCGTCCACGTGCCCCGCATGTCGATTTCGATTGGGCCCTCTGCAACCGGTGGAGCCATGTATCCCATGCCTACTCCGTACCCCAGAGTTGGACTGAAGTTTCCGGAGCTGACGGTGCCTGCCGACGCCTCAGACCGCATTGCGTAGCCGGGCCGGGGCGGGCGACGCCCTTCCACAGTGAATCCGACCAATCGTTTCGTGAGACCTTCCGCCTTCTGCCGCTCCAGCGCCGCCTTGCCAACGAAGTCATGGTCCCAGTCAACTACCCACCCGAGGCCTGCCTCGAGGGGGGAGATCGTTTCGTCGAGATCCTGGCCCCACAGCGGATAACCCATCTCGAGTCGCAGCGTATCGCGGGCTCCCAGGCCGCATGGCTCAGCCCCCGCCGCGATCAGCGCTTGCCACAACTGTGCGCCGACGGATTCCGACACACAGACCTCGACACCTCGCTCTCCCGTGTATCCGGTACCGGCCGCCACGAACCAATCCTCGCCCCACTTACCCCGCTCGACCCTGAAGCGCCCGGGCACGGTGCCGAGGACCGACTCGACGACGTCCGGTGCATCCGGGCCCTGAACTGCGAGGAGCACGGTTTGCTCACGAACCGGACGCAACACGGTGCCGTCCGGGGCCGTCAACGCAAAACGGTTCATGACTTCGCTGAAGTTGACTCCGTTCGGCATCACCCAAAAGCGTTCGTCGTCGATCCACCAGACGATGATGTCATCTTCGACCCCGCCCTTTTCGGTGAGTGCCATGGTGTACTGAGCGCGCCCTGGCTCCACTTTGGCAATGTCGTTGCAGAGCATCTCGCGGAGCAACTCCGTCGCTCCGGCTCCCGATACTTCGAAGCGGCCAAGATGGGTGACATCGAACACGCCGGCGCCGCTGCGTACCGCGGAGTGCTCGGCTATCACACCCTGGTATTGAAGGGGCATGTCCCATCCGCCGAAGTCGGTGAAACGAGCGCCGAGGCTCTCGTGACTGGCTCTGATAGGCGTAGTCGGCATAACGCCTCACTCCTGGATCGTGGCTACGCCGGCGAGCCTAACTGGGACGAGAGGGTCGCCGGCTAGCCGGCGAACTGTTCCTCGACGGATCCCAGGTCGACGAGTTGTGGTGGACCTGGAATACGCGTCGGCGCAACGAGTTCCTCTTCTGCTTCGTCGAGGAGTCCATATTTGACAAGCAGGTTCAGGTAGTCCCGTTGGTAGAAGATCTTGCACTTCACGTCCGGGTAGAGCTCTCGAAGCCTTCTCACCTTGCGGTTCTTCTTGGTGACGAGTTTCTGATTCATCGTTGTGATCTCGATGAACTGGTCTTCATCTGGTAAGTAGAAGTCCGGGCGGAAGAACTTCAGTGGTTCGCCGCTGTCATCCCATTCAACTGCGAACTCTCTGGGCTCGTACTCCCACGGAATGTCGTAGAAGTCCAACAGTCTGGCGAACTGTTGCTCGCTTTCGTGTACAAAGTCGACGCAGTCGGCCGGACTTTCGAAGTCGATGGGGTCGCTCAGTTCGCTTTCGCTTCCGCTCGTCGGGCTGAATCGAGGTGAACGACTTCCGGCTCGAGGACATGCAGCTCGCCAACGAGCTCCTCCTCGACGGGGCCGACGGCGATGCCGAACACGCCTTGGCCGCGACGGAAGACGTCGACGACCTCGTCTGGGCTGTGGGCGGCGTAGATAGTCGCACCGTCGGAAAGCAGGGTTACGTCGCTGAGCGGACTGTTGCTTTGCAACTGCTCGCGAAGGATCTCAACTGCGGTGCGGATTCGCTTCAAGCTCATCCCTGCGTCGAGCAACCGTTTGACGACCTTCAGTTGCACGATGTCGTTGAAGCTGTAGAGGCGCTGCGAACCGGACCCAGCTGCGGATTGCACCGAGGGGCGAATCAGATCGGTGCGGGCCCAATAGTCGAGTTGGCGGTAGGTGATGTTGACCAACGAGCACACCTGGGGGGCCCTGTAACCTTCGACGACGTCTCCCGCCGTGTCCCCCGTCATGTCTGTCTGCTCGCTCACGTCGCCTCCGATTCATTTGCAGCTTACACCGACGTAATTTCGCCCGTCGAACTACCGGCATGGAAGTAAAGGGATGTGCGAGGCAGTTGTCAACAACCTGTGGAAAACCCCGCGTGGCGGCGGGATTCGAAAGGTATCTCGTATCTCGGACGCCCATTTCGAGCAGCTAGCTACCAGATCACAGATACGGACCCGATCGCGGGGCTCTTGCTATTGGGCGCGGCCCTCGAAGTCCTCGGGTGTGATCTCGTCGAGGAACTCACGGAATCTCTCGATTTCCTCTTCTTGCCCGTCGTCGCGGATCTCGACTCCGGCCTCGTCAATGACTTCGGCAGCTGCGAATAGGGGCGCCTTGGTGCGCGCCGCCAGCGCAATCGCGTCGGAGGGACGGGAACTGATCGTGACTTCCTCGCCGTTTCTGGTCATGACGAGATCAGCAAAGAAGGTGCCGTCCTCGAGATCGGTGACAACCACTCTGTCGACGGTGGCGCCCAGCTGTTCGGTGATTATCTTGAGCAGATCGTGAGTCAGGGGCCGCTGTGGCTCGATGCCTTCTAGGGCGAGCGCAATCGCCGTCGCCTCGCTGGTACCGATCCATATCGGGAGAAACCTCGTCCCGCCCGCCTCTCGGAGCAGGAGGATCGGCGTGTTGGTAGGCAGTTCGATGCGGACTCCAACCAGCTCCATCGGGACATTCTCGCTCATGAGAGCAGCCTATCACCGCCGCTGTGTTGGGACTTCGTCGACTTCGCTTTGGGGCGCTAAACGCTCGCCGGATAGGCGAATGGCGCGAATGCCGCCGAGTCGGCTTGCAGTACTGCGAGATCCATCACAGCCCACAGGCCGCGGGCGTTGCGATACGAATGCTCCCAGTCGAGGCCGTAC
This sequence comes from Actinomycetes bacterium, assembly GCA_024638645.1. Lineage (GTDB taxonomy): Bacteria > Actinomycetota > Acidimicrobiia > Spongiisociales > UBA5794 > JAHEJX01. The sequence goes on along the minus strand of JAHEJX010000022.1, from coordinate 27,772 downwards.
CCGATGAGGAACTCGTCGCCGACTTCAAAGCCCCGATACTCAACGGGCACATCCACTATGCGGCGTGGCGCCTTGTCGAGGAGGGCCACTGTGGTGAGCGAAGCCACTTCATGAAGCCCGAGAATCTTGCGAAGCGTTACGAGCGTCAACCCGGTGTCGACGATGTCTTCAACGAGGATCACGTCGCGTCCGGCCAGTGGAACGCCGGCGTCAAGCGCCATGCCGACTCGGCCACTGCCGTCGAAGCGCGTCAGCGAGAGGAAGTCCACGACTAGATCGACCGACATTGCGCGAACAAGGTCCGCAATGAAGGGAACGCATCCGTTCAGCACACCGATCATCACCGGGGTGCGGTTTCGGTAGTCCGAGCTGATCTCCTCGCCCAGCTCCGCCACCCGGCGGCTGAGAGCTTCCTCTGAAGCTACCTCCACGAAGTCTGGCATCACTCGCCTCCGAGGGTCACAGGAAGTTGGCTGCGGAGCCATTGCTCGATCCTCTCGGCCAAACCAGATGCGGTTGGATCGCTAACGGCGAAACTGCCGTCGGCGAGGGCTTTCACGGAAGACATTCGTGCTTGCTGCGCGTTCGTGAACCGAATGGTCGCCTGAGTCGATCCGCCGCCCTGTTCGATCGCCAGCGGCGCCAACAAGGCATCCCGCAAGGTGACCGCACTGGCCCCCCAATCAAGCAGCTCGCGCGAGTCGTCGAAGTGTGCCTGTGAGTTCATCACAACGCCGACAAGGGTGCGATCACCGACCTCCATCACCGACACCAGTACCAGGCCGGCCCGGTTGGTGAACCCCGTCTTGAAGCCAATCACACCCGGGTATACGCCGAGCAGTTTGTTCGTAGAGCGGGCAATGCGGTCGACGCCGGCAGGGTCGGGCCTGAACTTCACCAGCCTCGTACGTGCCATACGGGCAAGCACCGGGTCCTCCATAGCGGCCACCGCCATCTTCACTAGGTCGTTGGCAGTCGTGTAGTGGCCGTCGGCATCGAGACCGTGAGGATTGACGAAGCGAGAGCCCTCGAGCCCGAGCTCATCGGCTTTCGCATTCATCATGTCGGCGAAGCCCTCAACTGACCCACCGACATATTCGGCCAGCGCGACGGCGGCGTCGTTACCTGATCGCACGAGCACTGCCGTGAGCAGATCCTTCACGGTCCACAGTTCACCGGGCGCGATGCCGATCTCGGCTTCTCCTGTGGCGGCGGCGAATTCGGTGATGCGGACCCTCTCGTCCATCTCGACATGATCACGCACCACAAGAGCCGTCATGATCTTCGTAACGGACGCCATCGGCCGCTCTTCGTCTGCATTCTGTGATGCCAGGTTGACCCCGGCGTCTACGTCGTAGATCGCCCACGCCGTGGCAGTTAGATCGGGTAGATCAGGCGTCTCCGACGAGATCGGCAGGCCCCCGGGCGGGATTACAGCCACGAGCGCGCACGCGGCGAGAAAACGCAATGACTTCAACTTCAACGCTCCAACATCCGACGTATGCGCGCCCGAACGATCGACTCACTCAGCTGGGACCCGGCATGCGCCGTGTCGGCCAGAATCTCCGCAGCCCGCCGGCGATTCTCGGGGTTGCGATGACGCAGCATCGGCGCCACAAGCTGGGAAAGCAACTCGACCTCTCGATCTGCCGCGAGCCGGATTGCGCGCAGATGCCGTCCTTCGAGGCCCTGCCGGATGAGTCTGCGGGCGGCTCGGGCGATCGCGAGATCGTCGTCTTTGTACACCTGAGTCCCGTTTGGCAACTCCATCGGCTTGAGCAGCCCGTGGTCTACGAGTTCCTTGAGGTGACGGGCCGACAACCCGGCTGCTTTGGCGAGCTCCTCCGGCGTCATTGAAAGACCGGTTGCCGCGAAATATGACTCAGGCGGCGGGCCGGACGTCATGACGTCGGTTGGCTCGTCGCCACGGTCCCAGGAGGCGAGCCGGGACTTGATGACCTTGAGCGGCAGGTAGTTGTCGCGCTGCTCCCGCAGAATGAACGCGATTCGCTGCACGTCGTCGTCTGAGAACAGCCGGTAACCGGAAGCGGATCGCTCCGGCTCGATCAAACCCTGGCCCTCGAGGAATCTGATCTTGGAGACGGACAGTTCGGGAAACTCCTCGCGAAGCCGAGTGATGACCTCGCCGATGCTCTGGAGCTCAGCCGCTCGGCTAGACATTGCCGACTACTACGACGAGGTGAAACTTTCCGAGCATCACCTCATCGCCCGGAGCAAGCGCTGCTATCTCGTGGCGACGCCCGTTCACGTAGGTGCCGTTGGTTGAGCCGAGATCCGTCACGATTAGCCCCTCCGGATCGACCTTGAACACGGCATGATGTCGCGACACGGTCACGTCGGCCAAGAAGATGTCCGACTCTGGGGTGCGCCCGGCAGTCGTCTCACCCTCTCCGAGGACGTACGTCAAGCCGGTTTGGGGACCACCTTCTACGACGAGGGCGTATTTGAAACTTCCCTCGACGCGCATCGACTCCTCGCCGGCGTCCGGGCGCCGCACGGGCCGAAACGCTGCAGTCGAGTCGTTGTCCAACCCGGCGTTGTCGGCCGCGATCGACTCCGCGTCTGTCCGCTCTGGATCTTTGTCCATGGAGCAATGGTAGCCCCAGACTCTCAACTAGTGGTTGAGAGTCTTCCTCATCGATCCCCGGTGGGAGGACGGACGTCCGCAGAGCGTCATTAAGAGGATTCAGGAGCAAGCAAGGACATCGTGCGCCGAAGGCACCGTGGCAGCATGAGCCGGCACCTGCCGACTCTCCGCTTCCAAGCTCGTCTTCGCTCTCATGTGCGATGCCGGAGGACCGATGGAACGGAGCCCGGATATCTTCGACTACTCCGCGGAGTGCTCCTTGTACGCCGCCGCATCCATTAGATGATCCAGGCTTGCGTCCGGCGTGGGACGCAAGCAGATCATCCAACCGTCGCCGTAAGGATCTTGGTTGACAAGCTCCGGCGTGTCTTCCAGATTCTCGTTCACCGCGACTACCTCACCATTGGTGGGCGAGTAGATGTCCGAAACGGACTTCGTTGACTCGATCTCACCAAAAGGTTCGCCTGAACCAAGCTCGCGGCCGACATCGGGGAGGTCAACAAAGACGACGTCGCCAAGTGCGTCCTGCGCGAAGTCCGTAATGCCCACGAGCAGTGTCCCATCGTCCTGTCTCTTGACCCACTCGTGGTTCTGGGCGTACAGCAGATCCTCGGGGACGTTCAAAAGTCCGGCTCCTCTCTCGGCAACGCCGGAACTCTACTCCCCTACCCCTCCGACTTCTGGAGCAATCCCACGGCGTCTTGGAGGTATTGGAAACCCACAACGTAATAGAGGATCAAGCCGGGAACTCCGGTCGCCCAGGCCAGCCATATGAGCGGATCGATGTCCGATCCTTCGCCGACGAAGTACCAGGCCACGCCGAAGTACAGCAGTGCTGTTGCAATCTTGCCGAGGCGGCGCACGTCGAGCTTGGCCCGGGCCCTGGCGGCTATGGCTAGTGCACCTACTCCGATGATCGCCTCGCGGATGATGATCGCCCACGCAAACCATCCGGGCAGGATGTCGAAGACAAGGCCGCCGATCACTGCGACCGCCACCGCCAGCCGGTCGGCGAGCGGATCGAGGAACTTGCCGACCTCGCTGATCTGGTCGAGACGTCGAGCCAGATAACCGTCGATCCAGTCAGTAGCACCGATCACGCCAAGCAGCCACCCGGCGGCGGCCACGTGGTCGGTGGCCATCCACCACCACAGAACCGGAATCAACGCCAGCCGGATGACCGACACGAAGTTCGGAACGGTCAAGAAACCTGCGTCGGCAGGCGGCGACTGGGGGTTGTTAGTCAACCTTCACGACACGGAAACGGACCCGGGCCAGCTCCTCGCCTTCGTATGCGATATGGAAGACGTAGCCCTTGGCCTCCGGGAACTTCACGTTGTAGAAGGGACTGACGATCGGGACGATGCTGGTAGAACCGGGTGGCAGATTGGGCGGCGCACCGACGCGCAGCTTGCCCTTGGCTTGGACGCCGACCTCGGCACCATCTTCATCCAAGAGCTTGATCTCGATCTCGAGATCGCGGTGCCGCTCATCTGGCGATATCTCAGCGACGAGTGCGACGGCCAGACTGCGGTGCACTACAGGGAAGGACCGGGCGCTTATGGTGTCGAACCCGCCCCCAAGCACGAAAAGTTTGCCGCCCTGAACCTGGGCTGCATCGGCAAGCATTGCCGTAGTCAGTCGCATGTCACACTCCGTTGCGCTTTGCCGGCCCCAGCACTCCCTGAGACTCAATCCAGGTGTGATCGGGAATTTCGCTCGACTTCTTGAACGTGGACTCTAATTGTCCGATTGCCGACCGCGCTCCCATCCAAGATGGATAGGCTTGCCGCCGTGGTGGAAAAGGTAATTCGAGTGATGACGGCCAACCTCGCCAATGGGAAGGCCACAATCGGCTCGCTGCGTAAGGTTCTCGAGCGCGAGCAGCCCGATGTCGCCGCGTTCCAAGAGCTCGATCCGGCGCAGGCAAGAGTGGCGGAGCAGCATTTCTCGTTTGGCCGCATGGATCCGCGCCGCGATTGCCACGGAATGGGGATCGGCGCCGTCGAGCCTATAGAGGTGGAGCGGTTTCCCATGACCCACCGCGACGGTTGGAAGGGCCTGATGCGCGCTGGAGCATGGCCCCACCTCGGCCGCGACGTCGAACTGATCAATGTTCACATCCAGAACCCGCTGATGCGCCCGATTCGGGAGACCACCGCCAACCGGGCCGGACAGGTCGACGATGTCTTGTCCTATATCGGAGCCAAGCGGATGGCTCGTGTCATAGTCGGGGACATGAACGCCTCGCCTTCTTGGAAGGTCTACAAGCGCCTCGCTGAGCGACTCCAGGACGCTGCTCTGGCGACCGACAGTGCGAAGGCGACGTGGGCGTATTTCGGCGCGCTCCCCCGTGTGTTGCGGATCGACCACGTATTCATCGAGGGTCTAGTGGCTTTGGAGACCAGGCCGGTCCGGATTCGCGGTACGGACCATTCGGCAATCGTGGCCGACCTGTACGTGGAGTAACCGTGGGTGCCTTCGGTTTCGAGGCAATGCCGCAGCTTGAGACGCAACGGTTGGTTCTCCGCGAAATCAACCCTGCTGCAGACCTCCAGGCTCTCTATGACTTGTTTGCAGACGATCGAGTCGCCATGTCAACCGACACCGGACCGTTTACCGAGATGCGGGAAGCGCAGGAGGTCATGGACTGGTTCGGCGCACTATTCACCTCGCATCAGGGTCTGCGCTGGGCGATCACGATGCGCGAGGGCGACGGCTCAATGATCGGGACATGTGGCTTCAACATCTGGAATCGGCGAAACAACAGCGCTGAGATCGGCTACGACCTCAACCCCGAGTATTGGGGGCGCGGCATCGCCCTCGAGGCCGTCGAGGCCATGATCGCCTGGGGTTTCGAGAACATGGAGCTGAACCGCATCCAGGCCGACGTGATGGCTCACAATGACAGGTCGGCTCGGGTGCTCGAGAAGCTCGGGTTCAGCCACGAGGGTGTGCAGCGCCAAGGTGGGTATTGGCGCGACGAGTACCACGACCTGCATTACTTCGGGCTGTTGCGCGATGGCAGCCGATGAGGCGCCTGCTTCCACTGATCATCGTCGGGGTGCTGTGGACAGCGTGCGGTGAAAGCCCCGAGGTTGCCAGTTCGAATCCGCCGCGAGATATCGCCACCACCCAGCTGCCGCCGGCAACCGAGGCTTTCACAACCACCACTTCCACCGTTGTGGTGATTCCACCTGAGGCCCCGCCACTCGACAGGTCGGTTCTCTCCCTAGGCATCGAAGCGGGAGACACCAGACCGGGGCGTTTCCGTTTTCGAGCCGGCAACCAATCCGAATTTCTCATGGACTTCGAAGGCCGCTACTGGATCATGCCATCGGGCGACGTCTACACGGCAGTTGACGTCGATCCGGCTGTCATTTCAGACGAAATGGATCGACTCCTCACCAGTCTCGATGCGGCCAGCGGGCAGTCGGGGTCAACGCCCTATGTCGAGTCGCTGCGCAGCCACTACGGAGGCAACGAGTTTCAGATCGGCCTCACGGACCTCATCAGATGGGCCGGCTTCGGAGGGCTCACAGTCGAGTGGGCAGAACAATGGAAAGGGTTCATCGAAGCCGACGGCACAGAGGTCCCGGCGCCGCTCATCGAGTGTGCCCCTGCCATCGCGGTCTTCGACGGAGCCGCGAAGCGATGGATCGCCGAACAACCCATCGACCTCTCCAACGGCGCGTGGACATTCCCTGAACTGGACTTCGAGAGGTCGCTGCGCGAGGAACTGGCCGCAACGGCTCCTTGCGAAGCATTCTTGTCTTCTGGGCCTAACCCGGAGGAACTGACGATTCGGCTCGATACTGCAGCGGGGTTTCCCACGATCGAGGTGATGCTGGACGATGGTCTCTACTCCGACCGCGACGCCGAATTGCTATTCGCCATTGCCATGCGATCGGACGAGTCGGTGGGCGACATGCCCGCGCCGGCCAACCCAGCTTCTCTGTTGACGGTGCGCAACACATATTTGGTCGCCATCGGAGTGTGCGGCGAGCTTCCGTGGATCTACTCGAATTTCGCCGCGGCAAACAGCTATCACGCTCCGGGAACCGGCCTCTACTACGGCCCCTCGATTCTCGAGTCGGGCTGGTACTGCGAAGACGAAGTCCCCCAAAGCCGGCGCGACGGCTGATCCACAAGCTCAGCCAAGACAATCCTCAGACTTCGCCTGACCGTACGAGGAGTACCGCCACGGTCTCTTCAGCTCCCATAATGGAGAGAGGCTGTCCTGGAGTAGCCTCCGCTCATGGTTCCTCAGCCCCGCCGAGTAGATCCTCCCGAATACCGCTAGATCCGACTTCATCTGCGTCCGTAGAAGCGAGAGCTGTCTAATCGACAAGCATCCCCGTGCATCGAGGTTGTCCATGGACTCCGGGAAGCTTCGCAACAAGCCCTTTCCGCCCGGCTTCAAATCGCAATCTGCGCAGTTCAGGTTGTACTTCACTTTGAGGTAGAGGCTTCGGGTGTCTTTCGACAACAACATGCCGTTGCCGTTCCTGTAATACCACGCGGTCATTCGCCGATACAGGAACTCGCGCTCTTCGAGAGTCAATACCCCGTGCCCACCCGGCCTCAGACGCGTGGGGGCGGCCAGTCCTGTGATTTCCCAGAGTTCGGCGTAGGAGTCGCGTCGAGCCGAGGCTAGATCAACCTGAGACCGGCGCCGATAGCTATTGCCCAGATAAAGACCAACACTGCCGAGTACCACCGTCGCCACCAAGGCGACCCAGTCGACCAACATCACGCCGCCTTACGCTGACAAGGATGGTTTTTGGTCGGGCTGGCCGGATTTGAACCGGCGACCTCTTGACCCCCAGTCAAGCGCGCTGCCAAGCTGCGCCACAGCCCGTGTGTAGGTGTGATTGTTGCAGACTCGCGTGCGGATGAGTTCAGTTCGCCTCGACCTAGGCGAACGCCTGCATCAACTCGTCTTGTATTGGGCGGCCCACTCAGCCGCTTTACGAGCGTCCACGAAGACACCGATGGGTCGGCGTGGCTTCGCCAACTTGAGGTAGACACTCGCCATCAGCCGGCTTGGGCCGTTACGGACTATCAACGCAGTCGCCACTTCTTGCGTGGCATCCACGTCGCCGGCGAATCGGTTGCGTGCCGCGGCCGTCGCAAAACCGATTGAGGACATGTCGACTATCGCAGGCATAGGACGGCCATCCGTCAGTTGCGCAATGGCGTCGATCACGCTCACCGCATCGTCTTCGGTAATGGTCTCTTGTGTCGCCAGACGGTGCCAGAGCACTCCCTCGGCGATCCACATCGTGCCGATTGACGTCGAAAGCTCTTCGCTACGAGTGTTGTCTCCCATGATGGAGCCAGAAGATAGTCTCGTCTTCGGTCGATTCGACGGATTGTCGGAACTAGCCGATGAGGTCGAAGAGATTGCCCATCAGTTGGATCAGGCGCCAGATGAGGTAGATGACGGCTAGGCCGACCACGACCATGAAGCCAATGGGCCATTCCAGGTCATCTTGGGCGTCCTCGTCGCCGCCGATTGGGGCACCGTTGACGACAGCCTCGTCGTGGGAGTGGTCGTCGGACATCAGACCGGGGGCACGCCGTGGCGGCGATCGGAGAAGTGGCGGACTTTGCGGCCGGCGAGCCCGAAGCGGGCGATCAGGTCGTCGCGAAGATCCTCGGGTTGGACCACGGCGTCTATCACAACCTCTGAGCTCAGTCGAAGGAGATCAACGTCTTGTGAGTACTCCTCCCGCTTCTCGGCGACAAAGGCTGCCCGTTCGTCCTCATCCATGTCCTGAATCTTGTTGAAGTAGACGGCGTTGATGGCAGCTTCGGGGCCCATCACGGCTATTTCGGCGGTCGGCAACGCAATCGTCGCCTCCGGCCGCAGGCCCGGTCCGGAAAAGGCGTACAGCCCCGCTCCGTAGGCCTTGCGCACGATCACAGAGATGCGGGGCACCGTCGCCTCTGCAATCGCAGTCAACATCTTGGCGCCGGAGCGAATGATGCCCTGCCGTTCCACCTCGGTGCCGATCATGAAGCCCGGCACGTCGGCGAGGAACAGCAGCGGAATGTTGAAGGCGTCACACAACCAGATGAACCGGGTGGCCTTGTCCGCCGAGTCGACGAAGAGCACACCGCCGAGGTGGTTCGGCTGGCTGGCAACGACGCCAACCGATCTACCGTCCATTCGGATGAATGCAGTGATCAGCTCCTTGGCGTAGAGCTCTTTGATCTGGAAGACGCTGTCCTCGTCGGCAATGGCGGTGATGAGGCCGAGCATGTCGTAACCCGCCTTGGGGTCTTCCGGTACCGCGGTGCCTGCATCGGATCCAGGATCAGGATTGGCAGCTGCGTACTCAGGGGGGAGAACCCGATAATGGTCTGCCACGTACGAGAAGTATGTACGTGCCCACGAAATCGCATCCTCGTCGCTAGTCACCAAGGCGTCTCCGCAGCCGGACACCTCACAGTGCATGCGGGCGCCGCCCATCTCTTCGAGCGTCGTCTCTTCCCCGATGACCATCTGTGCCATGCGGGGCGATCCGAGATACATCGAGGCCCGGCCCTCCACCATGATCACGACGTCGCAGAAGGACGGGATGTAAGCGCCACCTGCGGCCGATGGGCCGAAGAGACAACAGATCTGAGGGACCCGGCCCGACAGGCGAACTTGGTTGTAGAAGATCTTGCCGGCTCCCCTCCGGCCGGGGAACAACTCGACCTGGTCGGTGATGCGGGCCCCTGCCGAGTCGACCAGGAAGAACACAGGGAGGAGTTCGTCGTAGGCGGCCTCGAGGGCTCGGATGATCTTCTCGACGGTGAGCCGCCCCCAGCTGCCTGCCTTGACCGTTGGGTCGTTGGCGATGACCACCGCAGGCCGGCCGTCGACCATGCCGCGCCCTGTGACCACGGCGTCGGCCGCTAGGTCAGGCGTGGCGGCATTGGCCAGCAGCCCGTCCTCGACGAAGCTACCCGGATCGCACAGCAGCTCGACTCGATCGCGCACAAACAGCTTGCCCTGCGTCTTGAGTTTGTCGTGATACTTCGCCGGACCGCCTTCACTGGCCCGCTTCGATGCGTCGCGGAAGCGTTCGGTCTGGCTGTGGTCACTCACGACTTGACGTCCTCAATCTCTCGGGCGCTGTGCCTGCGTCTCGTCCTGATCCGCACCGGTGTGCCGGTGAAGTCGTATTGCTCACGAATTCGATTCTCGAGGAATCGTAGGTAGTCCGGGCCCAAATCGCCGCCACGCACAAATAGCACGAATGTGGGCGGCTCGGTTTCGGCCTGAGTGGCATAGATGATGCGAGCCCGCCTGCCCTTGCGGACCGGTGGCGGGTGGGCCTCCTGCCATTTGCGGATGAGCTTGTTGAGCTCTGTCGTAGGCACACGATTGCGCCGGGTCTCGAGTACCGCACGCACCGTTTTCGGCAGGCGATGGATGCGGGCACCCGTCTTGGCCGACATTCGCAACACCGGAGCCCACGAAACGAAGGCGAGGCGGTCGGCGACGCTGTCCTCCGTATGGAGACGCTGCTCCTCATCGACGTCGTCCCACTTGTTGAGCAGAACTATGAGGCCCGTGCCAGACTTCTCGATCTCCTCGGCCAGACGCTGTTCCTGGTGCGTGGCTCCCCGCTGCCCGTCGATGAGCAGCAGAGCTACATCGGCGCTGCGCAGCGTCTCTTTGGCTCGAAGCGTCGAGTAGAACTCCACGTCGTCCTTGATCTTGGTGCGGCGCTTGATGCCCGCAGTGTCGATGATCTCGAACGGCTCACCGTCGAGATTCACAATCAGGTTGATGGGGTCACGGGTGGTGCCTGGAACCTCGGAGACCAGAACCCTCTCCTCCCCTGCCAGCTTGTTGAGCAGGGTCGACTTGCCGACGTTGGGCCGGCCCATGACTGCCAACGATGCCACGTACTGAGTTTCCTCGATCTCCTCCTCCGGCGGCAGCAGTTCGATGAGCGAATCCAGGAAGTCACCGGTCCCCCGACCGTGCAGCGCGCTGAGAGGATGAGCTTCGCCCAATCCCAGTGTCCACAGGTGATCCGTGTCCAGGTCCCGCTTCGGCGAGTCCACTTTGTTCGCCACCAGCAGGAAGGGAATCGCGGAGCGCAGCAGCAGCCGGGCCACACCCTGATCGTCGTCTGTCACCTCTGTCGTTGCGTCCGCTACGAAAATCACAACGTCGGCGGCGCTAACTGCGGCCTCAGCCTGGGAGCGGATTCCCGCCGTGAGCTCCTCGCCGGGGTTTAGCTCCCAACCTCCGGTATCGACCAGCAGGAAGCGCCTTCCGTTCCACTCGGCCTCGAATTCTCGGCGATCGCGCGTCACCCCGGGAAGCTCATCGACGACGGCGGCTTTGCGGCGCACGATGCGGTTGACCAGCGTCGACTTGCCGACGTTGGGCCGGCCCAACACGGCGACAACGGGAAGCGAGCTCATGTGGCCACCGCCTTCAATAGATCCTCTGCGGTGGGTGGGATTGCCACGACCGGTGCACTCGTCAGCGCGGCAACTTCGGAGAGGGGCACCTCATCGAGGAATACATCGCCTTTCAGCGCGATGTCCGGCAGCACGTACACACCGGCCGGCCCCTCGTCTCGAGCGATGGCGTTCTTGACATCGGCGCCGACGAGCAGCCCGGCCACGGCAACATTTCCGCCGAAGAAATCGTTGGCAACGGGCAGTAGCCGCAACGCCCTCCCTGACAGGCCCTCCAGTCGCGACAAAACAGGTGCCAGCGCTTGACCGCCGTACTCGCCGGTAACGATCACGGCTGGACCTTCGGCAGTCGCCTGGGCGGCGGGTGTCGTGACGTTAGGTGCTCGATAGCCGGTAGCCGGAGCGGCAGGAATGGTCCGCCACTCCCCAGTGATCTCAGGTGCGTCTTCGTCGGTACCGTGCTCGAGACGGTCGATCTCGTCATAAAAGGCTCTCACCATCCCGATGCCGTTCTCGTGCTGGGCAAAGCCTTCGTAGGCCGTGGCGGGCGGCACATCTCGGCCCGCAAGTAGATACATCTCGTCGGAGGCCTGAAACATGCGACGGCCAACATGGGCCAATGCGGTCTCTTGCCAACGGTGCACGATGTCGAGGTCCCGAGCGGCCTCTTCTGGTGCGTGCGGGCGCAGTGAAATTCCGGTGGCGTAGCGAGACATCCCAAAAGGCACGATCCCGACTGAGGACAACCCTGGATAGCGGACAACGATCTCGGCGCAGGTACGGTCGAGCACGTCATCGGAATTGACGCCGGTGCACAGCACCACTTGGCCATGCACTTCTATCCCCTGGTCGAGCAGGCCCCGCAGCCACCGCAGGCTCGTGGCACCGCGCGGGTTGCGCAGCATCCCCGCTCGCACGTCGGGATCGGTGGCATGGATTGACACGTAGAGCGGCCCGAGCTTCTCCTCGACCACTCTGGAGAGGTCGAGCTCTGTGAACCGCGTCAGTGTCGTGAAGTTGCCGTATAGGAACGAAAGCCGGTAGTCGTCGTCCTTGAGGTAAAGGGACTGGCGCAGCCCCGGGGGCAACTGATAGATGAAGCAGAACTCGCAATGGTTGTCGCAGGTTTGCACCCGATCGAAGATCGACTTGGACAGCCGTATGCCGAGCGGCTCGCCCGGCATCTTCGAAACCTCGAGCCGCACCGGCTCGCCAGCCCGCACGACTTCGAGATCGAGATCGGGATCGTCGACAAGCTGTTGGTACTCAATGACATCTCCCGGCGCGACGCCATTGACCTTGACGAGTTCATCGCCTCTCGTCAGGCCAATTGCAGCCGCGGGAGACCCCGGCTCGACTTCGAGAATCGTCGGATACGACATGAGATTCAGAGTTTAGGGGGGATGGGAGGGCTGGTGGTCAGTAGCCGGTACCCGGATTACCTGATTCGGATACCCCCGAAATAGCCCTTTTCGCCCTTCTCGACCACTTGTAATGTTCTTATCACTGCTTTGGGTGGTGGAAGGCCAGGATTTGAAGGGTGCCTCTTCAGCGTCTTCGCTCGCGTCCAAAGGAGTAATTGATGGCCGCTCGCCAACACCGCCTGCTGCGTTTGCTGACCGTTCTATGGATGCTGGGCAGCCTTCTGGCGATTCCGACGGCAGCAGCGTCTGCCGCTGCCACCTGTGGCGGCGAGACAGTCACTCTTGCGGGAACTTCAGGCGCAGACACGCTCAACGGCACCCCCGGCCGGGACGTGATTCTCGCCAAAGCCGGCAACGACACGATCAACGGCAATGGCGGCAACGACATCATCTGCGCCGGCGACGGTGCTGATGTCATACGAGGTGGGGTCGGCAAAGATGTCATCTACGCAGGCGATGGCGACGACACCCTCTACGGCGGCGACGGCAACGACACCCTCTATAGCGGCAGCGGCAACGACACAGCCGTCGGCGGGAAGGGCAGGGACAACGTTCTCGGCGGCGACGGGGCCGACAAGCTCTACGGCGGCATGCACCAAGATGTCCTCATTGGAGGCAACGGTGCAGACAAGGCTTGGGGCGGCGCGGCCTTTGATGACTGCTATTCAGCAGCCCGCAGGGACCCGTGTGAGGGCCCGGTCTTTCTCGAGACCTTTGACGGTGATCCCTCGTCCCCCGTCGACTTCAAGTCCACTCCCAAAGTCACCGTGTCGACCAACTCGCGGATCGGCCAATACCGGGACAAGCTCGCCTCGATGCAGGCAGACCACGGCGCCGACTGCGCCGGTCCCCCGTCCAAGCACACTGTTGACGACTACGAAGAGGCCCAGTTCCGCTGCCGCAACCACATGATGACCGCCATAAGCTCGGGCCCGAAGTCGGCCAGCAACTACGCAGTCAGCATGTTTTCGCCGAACGCGATCCTCGACTTCTCGGCAGGCGAAGCCGTCATCCAATTCGACGTATCCACGCTGCGCCGTTCCAAGCGGGATTGGTTCGACATCTGGATCACGCCGTGGGGTGACCTGCAGCGTGTCCCGGTTCAGGATCGTCCATCGATGCAGGGGCCGCCGAAGAACGGCATCCTGATCGCCCTCAAGTCGTTCACGGACACGGGCTCGTTCGATGTCGAGGTGCACAAGAACTTCACTCAGACCGAGATCGACGGTCCGGTCGAATGGATTGGGTATGAGGACTTCCTGTCGCCGTCGGCAACGGTGCGATCGACTTTCGAGATCCGCTTGACCCAGGACCATGTCATCGTCGGCATGCCGTATGAACCGTTCTATTGGATCTCCGAGCCCATCCCCGGCGGTCTCCCCTTCGACAAGGGCGTTGTCCAGTTCGGACACAACTCATACGACGTCTTCAACTGTGATGACGGATGCTCGGTAGGTCCCAACACGTGGCACTGGGACAACATCTACCTGGCGCCGGCAGAGCCCTTCACCGCACTGGCGGCCAACCGGCGCCACGTTGACAACTCGAGTGCATCGTTTGTGACCTTCGGCGCTCCGGCGCCCAAGAACGCAGCCGTCCAGTTCACCGGCATCGGCTTCGACCTCGAGGTCAGTTTCAACGGCGGTGCAACCTGGAAGCCCGCCGTGACCCAGCACAACCGGGAGATCCATAGCTGGCGTTGGAAGAACTACCACATGCCTATTCCGCGAGGCACCACCCGCGTCGACTTCCGTGGCACGAACCCCTACGACGGGCATTGGCAGATCCAGGACATCTCGATCATTTCGAAGAAGATTCCCAACAACGCCTACAACCTCGACCAAACCAGTTCAGATCTTGCCGTCGAGCTGACGGAGGTCGGCCGGATCGGATGCCTCGACTGTGCGCTCGATACGCAGCTCCAGAACGCAAGCGCGGAGATCCGCGCCGCGGCTGCCGGGACCAGGCTGGCTCAGGACCTGATCTGCACGATCCCGAAGGCCGACCCGGACGCAAGGAAGGCGATGCCGGGCGAGGTCCAGGCAGTATCTGTCCGCTTGCGAGGCCCCACGGTGTAAACACGTATCCGGTATCCCGAGTTACCTGGTACATACCGGAATACCCGGATATGGGATGCCGGCTTGAGCAATCCACCTTGCCACCCTTCACGGCCTAGCATTCGCCCATGACCCAACGTGTCCTGCTGGCAGAACCGCGCGGCTTCTGTGCCGGCGTAGAAATGGCGATCAAGGCTCTCACCTGGATGGTGCGCGTGTTCGAGCCCCCGATCTATTGCTACCACGAGATCGTCCACAACGCCGCAGTTGTCGGTGTCTTTGAGAGGGCAGGGGTCATCTTCGTGGATGACATCAGCGAGGTCCCCAAGGGCAGCGTGGTGATGCTCTCAGCCCACGGCTCCGCACCTGAGGTGGTCGGCGCCGCCGACACCTTTGCCGCCGTGATGGTCGACGCCGTTTGCCCGCTCGTCACGAAGGTCCACCATGAAGTCAAGCGAGCCGCGGCCAAGGGCTTTGACATCCTGTACGTAGGCCATGAGGGACACGACGAAGCGCTTGGAGCCGTTGCGCAAGCGCCGGATGCCGTGACACTGGTCGACCCTGATCGTGGCCTCGACGAATTCGTCGCGGACGATCCAGCCAAGGTCGCCCTGCTTGCCCAGACAACGCTGGGGATGTACGAATGGGAGGGAGTCCTCGATGACGCCCGCTCTCGGTACGAGGCAATCAAGACCTCTCGAAAGAGCGACCTCTGTTATGCAACGACCAATCGCCAAAGTGCTGTGGAACGCCTCGCAGAGGATGCGACTCTGATACTCGTTGTTGGTTCAGAAAACAGCTCGAACACTCAGGCACTGGTGCGGGTGGCCCGTAACGCCGGAGTGGAAGCGCACCGTATCGACGGCCCGGATGACATTCAAGACGAGTGGCTAGACGGCCACGAAACCATTGGTGTCACGGCAGGTGCGAGTGCCCCTGACCAGCGGGTGCAGTCGGTTATCGACCGCATCAACCCGTCTCGGGGAGTAGATCTGGTTCGGGTGACCAAGGAGGATGAGTACTTCCCATTGCCGCCGGCCCTTCGCAAGCTCATCCACACGTTGCAAGCGTTGGTCGAAGGAGCGTATGCATGCCGTACGCCGGGTCGACCGGGCCCTGTCGATCAAGATCGCGACTGGGGAGCAACGGAAGCTCTCCAACTTCTTGGCGTTTAGAGCATCTCAGGTCGACGCCGCGCCGCGTCAACGAGTAGGAGCACGGCTTCAACCACCTCGTCGAGGCTGAGATCGGAGGTGTCGACGGTGTAGGCATCATCGGCCGCCCGCAGCGGAGAAGCCTCGCGGGTCGAGTCGGCCCTGTCGCGCTCGTCCAGAGCCTCCCGCACGACCTTTACGTCTTCGCTATGGCCGGCCGCTTGGTCGGCCGCCCGACGAGCCGCCCTGATTTCGGGTCGGGCAGTGAGAAAGACTTTCACTGCCGCATCGGGGAACACAACCGTGCCGATGTCGCGGCCCTCCACGACGGCCATTCCACCCCGGGACTGCACCCACTGCCGCTGCATGGCAACGACCACATCTCGCACCTCGGGAATACCTGCAACCGCGCTTGACGCCGCGGTGATTTCTGGCGTTCGCACTTCGCTCGACACATCTCGGCCGTCGAGGAAGATCGATCCATTCCAGTATTCGATGCTCGCCGCCGCCACGGCCTCGAGCACGGCTGCGCCATCCGAGGGGTCCACTCCAGCCCTCATGACGGCCAACGCAGCAGCCCGATAGGTGGCGCCGGTGTCCAAGTAGTCCAGTCCTCGCGCGGCCGCCACCCGTTGCGTCACGGTGCTCTTCCCAACGCCCCCCGGGCCATCTATCGCGATGACCACACGGCCTCCAAGGTTTCGAAGAAGTCCGGCCACGACACCGCGGCGGCCTCAGCGCCCACGATGCGTACCGGGCCCCTTGCGCCGGTTGCCGCGACTGCCGCAGACATCGCAATGCGGTGATCCCCGTAGCTAGACACCTTGCCCCCATCCAGCCAGCCAAGACCAACCACTTCGAATCCGTCATCCGTTGCTTCTGCTCCGCCGCCGAGGGCACGCACCATCTCGCACGTAGACTTGATTCGATCACTTTCCTTTACGCGAAGCTCAGTCGCATCGCCTACCGTCGTGATCCCCTCTGCGAAAGAGGCCACGATCGCCAACAACGGCAGCTCGTCGA
>JAHEJX010000022.1:0-11060 GCA_024638645.1 Actinomycetes bacterium | reverse complement strand
GATGGCCCGATCCACTGATGCGTCGACTTCGGCGCCCATCCGCTCCAGCACTTCGAGGAATCCGATTCGGCCGGCATTCAACGTGATGTTGGGGGTCGTTACTTCCGAGCCAGTCTTGATGGCTGCGGCGGCCCACAAGAATGCTGCTGAACTCGTATCACCCGGCAGGTCGTAACTCGTGGCCGGCATCGCACCCGGGTGGACGACAAAGGTGTCGTCTTTGCGCTCGCCCAATCCAACAGTCTCGAGCCACCGCTCGGAGTGGTCGCGATAGCCGGGCGGGCTCGTCACCACTGAGTCGCCCACAGCCTGGACCGCAGCCAGTTCGAACGCCGTCCGCAGCTGGGCCGACGGCGTCTTGAGTACGACCTCGCCGCCTTGCAAGGTGGCCACCGGCATCACTCTCACGGGAGGTGTCCCCGCGGTGGCTGTTGAGATAGAAGCGCCGAGGACACTGAGCGGCTCAACCAATCGATCCATCGGACGCTTCGAAAGCGAATCATCACCGATGAGCGTTGTGGCGAATGGCTGCGAAGAGAGCATTCCGGTCAGAAGGCGCATCGTGGTGCCTGAGTTGCCACAGTCGATCGCCCCTCCAGGCTCATCGAAGTCTGCGACACCCGGGCTCGTCACTGAGATCGAACCATTGGCAGCTGAATAGTCGACGCCCAATTGGGACAGAGCCGCCGCGCTGTTCTTGATGTCCTGACCCGTCCCGAGACCCGAGATCTCAGAGGAACCCTCGGCCATTGCAGAAAACATGAGGGCTCGGTGACTGAGAGACTTGTCTCCCGGAAGCGTGACGGACGCTGCGAATTCACCGCCAGGTGGAAAGAGCTCGCGTGTCGTCATTGTCTCGAAACCTCCACGGGCGGACCCGCAGTCATTCTCCCACGGGTTGCGGCAAGCAGCGTCAGCTCTTCTGTGGCGGGGTGTGAGAACCACACAGCCTCCACACCTCATCCGGGGTGAGGTTGCGCCATTCACCCTCCTTGAGCTTCTGGTCACGGATCGGTCCAATCGCAGTACGGACCAGCCGCTTCACGTCCTGGCCGAGCTCGCCGACCATGCGGCGCACTTCACGCTTGCGACCCTCCCCCATCACCATCTCGATCAGGGTTCCTTGGTCTCCGACGGCTATGACCTTGGCAGACAGCGCTCGTGCCGGCCCATCTTCGAGGGCGACACCTTCCTCGAGCTTGCGCATGTCTCGCGTCGTGAGGGTTCCCGTCGTGAGAACCGTATATGTCTTCGTCAGCCCAAAGCGAGGATGGGTCACAACATGAGTCAGGTCCCCGTCGTTGGTCAATATCAAGAGTCCTTCGGAATCCGCGTCGAGACGGCCCACGGGATAGACGGCCGGCTCGGAAGGCACCATCTCGACGACAGTGGGCCGGTTTTGTTCGTCGCTGCGCGTGCTGATGACACCGACCGGCTTATAGACCAGGTAGTAGACCGCATCGGGGCGCACGGGCAAGAGCACGCCGTCGATCTCGATTCGGGCCGTGGCTGAGTCGGCTTTGTCACCGATATTGGCGCGGACACCATCAACCGTCACCCTGCCGGCGCGGATCAAATTTTCCGCGCTGCGCCTCGACGCAAACCCGGTGTTGGCAATCAGCTTATGGATTCGCTCGATGTCGACTCCGGTCGGAACGGTCGCTCCAGCGCATCGACGATGTCCGCTGGGGGCACGTGATCGGCGAGGGGTGGCAGCTCGGCAACGGAGTTGACTCCCAGCTTCTCCAGGAACAGGTTCGTCGTGCCGTAGAGCACCGCTTGGCCCGGACCGGGAGCACGGCCGATCTCGAAGATCAAGCCGCGGCGCTCGAGTGTCTGCAGGGCCCGCTCCGAATCGACACCTCGCACCTCTGACACCTGTCCGCGAGAAACAGGCTGTTGGTATGCGACTACCGCCAGGGTCTCGAGCGCGGCACTGGACAGTCTGGCTGCCCTTTCCGTGGCGGCGAAACGCTCGAGGTAAGGCCGCGCCTCCGGATCGGTATAGAGCCGCCAGCCGCCTGCTATCCGGCGGAGAATGATCCCGCGATTCGGATCGTCGGCGAGCTCGTGCTGCAACGCCGTCAGGATCTCTTCGATCTGAGCGACCGAAGTCTCGGTGAGCTGAGCGACCTCGCCCGCAGTCAACGGCTCTTCGGCCACGAACAGAAGTGCCTCGACGATCGCTCTGGTTTCCATCAGTAACTCCACTCGCTGGCCATGGCCTGGGCGGCCGGAGGCGCGTTCTTCTGGTACTCGACTGAGATTGAATGCTGCGGCGTTTCCTGCGAGACGCGAACTACGCCCCAGCGGGCGAGTTCGAGGAGGGCCAGGAAGTACGCAATGACCTCGATGGGCCGGTCGCAATGATCCACCAAATCGGCGAACTGCGCTTCGACCTCTGCCTGCATACGGACCCGAAGCTCGCGGATCGCATCGTCGACCGAAGGAAGCTCGAGATCGAGGTGGTCTGTGTCGACGCTTTCCCGCTTCGCCCGAAATGCCCTTTCGGCAACGAGCGCAAGCCGCTGCGGTGAGATTGTGAGCCGCCATTCGGGAGCGCTGGGCTCGATGTCCTGGTCAATACCGACCTGCCGGGGCAGGGAACGGGCCGCGCCCTCGAAGCGATGCAGGAATACGGCGGCTACGTCCTTGAAGGTGAGACAAGCGAGCAGCCGGGACAGCAGCCGATCTCGCTCTTCGGCAAGGGCCAACTCTTCGTCGAGATCGATCGCCGAGTCGTCGGGAAGCAAATGGCGCGCCTTCAGCTGAATCAGAGTCGAGGCAATGAGCAGGAACTCGCTCGTGACATCGAGATCGAGGTCGCGCATCACGTCGAGGTAGCTCAAATACTCGCCAACCAGATCGGTGAGGTTCAGCTCGGTGATTTGCAGCTGATGCGATGTGATCAGCTGCAGCAGCAGATCTAGCGGCCCCTCGAAGACCCGCGTGTGTACTTGATAAGTCATTGCTCCAAAAACCAGTCGCAGCCGAGCCGGCTCATCCCGACGCAGCTCCATGGTACGCGGCGGCGGCTGTGGCGCCGTTGCAATCCGTCAGTCATCGTCTGCGTCGAGCAGAAGCTGCCAGCGAGCCGGATCGACGCCGGTCGGCGGTGGCGCTGGATGCATTGCCGCGAACATGACGACTAGTCCATCGGCGCCTCGTCGTTCGAGCTCTTTCGCCCCGATCGGACCGTGGTTGAGGTACGAGCGCTGTCGGGCTGTAGGCGGCAGGTGCAGGAGATCAGCGAGCGTGGCGAAAGTCCGGCCGACGGGGCCGAAGGCCGCACTCGCCTTGCCTACGTCGTGGAGCAGCCCGGCCCGGATCAGTTCGATATCGTCCGGGCATTGCCCGGCCAGTTTGCGGGCTGTTTCCAGACCGTGTCGCTGATCGGCCACTTGCTGGCTCCAGAAGATCTCTGACTCTTCAGCTCGCAACCATGACGCGACCTCCGCTTGGTCGGCGGGTGTCAGCGGCTTGGCGAAGAGAACCTGGAAGAACCGCTTGGCAAGGTGCCGCGCTTTGGCGATGGCTCAGCTCGCCTTTGATTTGCAATCGACGCACCGAGTCGAGGTGGGACGAAACTCGAGTCGATCGGCGCCTATCCGCTTTCCACACGACTCGCACATGCCGTAGGTCCCGTCCTTCACCTTGAGAAGGGCGTTGTCCACATCGTTCAACATCGACATGAGATTCTCGACGATGCCGAGTACTTCGCTGCGCTCAGCGGTAGCAGCTGCGGCGTCGGCAAACCCCTCGCCATAGTCGACGTCGCCGGTGAGATCACCAGCTTCGTCTGCACCAAGCTCTCGGAGCTGGTGCACCAGCTTCTCCCGCTCGGCTTTCAGCTCGGCGGCAGCGGTGTCGATGTTCATCAGGGTCCTCCCATCCGAACTCAGGGCTTTCCAACTTGTTCAGACCGTCCCGCAAGCCAGATGGGAACGGGGCTATCTACCCCTCGGGTGAGCCTCGACATACACCTCGTAGAGATGCCGCGGCGACACACGCGTGTAGACCTGAGTGGTGCTGATACTAGCGTGACCAAGAATCTCCTGAACCGTTCTGAGGTCCGCGCCGCCTTCCACCATGTGGGTAGCGACCGAGTGACGCAACACGTGCGGCGAAACCTTGCCCGGGTTGAGACCCGCCAACAAGGCATGCTTCCTAACGATCTGCCAGACGCTCTGTCTGGTCAGACGTCTTCCTCGAGTGGACAGGAAAACTGCCCCCGGATCCGCTCGGTCGCCCTTCAGCTCGAGGCGCCTGGAGAGATATCGGCGTAGGGCCAAGATCGCCGGATCGCCGAGCGGCACGAGCCGCTGTTTCGAGCCTTTGCCGGTGACGAGCGCCGTCGATTCGTCGAGATCGAGATCGAGCAGATCGAGGCCGACGGTCTCCGCAACTCTCGCTCCCGAGGCATACATGAACTCGATCAGCGCGGTGTCCCGAGATGCCACAGCAGTCTCTCCCTCGGCGGCATCAATCAAACGCTCGACTTCCTCAATGGTCAACGCCTTCGGAATCCCGGACCGTCGCTTGGGGCTCGCCAGCAAAACCGTGGGATCGGCTTGGGCCATCTCCTCCGCCACGAGAAAGCGATGGAGTCCGCGCACTGCCGCGACTTTGCGGGCAATGGTCGAAGCCGCCAAACCTCTGTCGGATAGAGCCATGACGAAGTTGGAAACATCCTCACCGTCGATGTCCTGGACTAGCTCGATGCCGGCGGCCGCCAGATGAATCCGGTATTGCTCGAGATCTCGGCGGTAGGCAGCCGACGTGTTTGCGGCAAGGCCTCGCTCGGCGCTCAACGCCACCAAATACTCGGAGACCGCTGCTGTGAGCTTCATCGCTCAGGAAAGCCGAGCGAGCGCCGCCTGAAGCCCAATGATCGTCTTGGCATCCTCGAACTCATTGGCAGCCAGCATTGCAGGGACCACGCTCTTGGGCAGGCGCACGATCTCTGCAGCCTCCTCCTCGGCACCATGAGGACTTGCGTCGACGGCTTCGAGATCGGTCGCCAGATAGATCCAGATGCGCTCGTCTGTAAAGCCCGGAGCCGTCCACATGGAAACGATGAGCTCCATACGGTCCGCACGAAATCCCACCTCTTCGGCGAGTTCGCGGTGGGCCGCCGCCACTCGATCCTCTCCAGGAAGATCGAGCTTGCCTGCCGGGATCTCGAGGATTGTGCTGTCGATGGGTGCCCGGTACTGGCTTATCAAGACAAACTCGCCGCCATCGAGAGCAACCACGGCCACCGCACCAGGGTGACGGATCACGGTGCGCTGTAGTTCGTCTCCTGTGGGAGAGACGAGTCGCAACTCCTCGATTCGTAGAAATGTCGAGGTGGCCAGCTCGCGGGCCTCGATGATGTCGAAGCCCGTCTCGCTCTTCACTGCGGCGGCTCGACCGCTGCCCTATCCGCGACCTCCGCCACGGCAGTCTCGCCGCTCTTGCCGATCAGCGCTGCCGCAACGAAGCCCACGAACAGCGGATGCGGATCGTCGGGCCGGGACTTGAGCTCGGGGTGAAACTGGCTGGCGATGAAGAACGGATGGTCAGGCATCTCGACGATTTCGACGAGACGATTGTCCGGCGAAACGCCCGATGCGTGAAGACCGACGGCCTCGAGATCGGCCCTGAACCGATTTGCCACCTCGAATCGATGGCGATGTCGTTCGTAAATGAGGGGCTCTCCGTAGAGCTTGTAGGCGAGAGAGCCCTCCCGCAGCTTGGCGGGATACACACCGAGACGCATCGTCCCCCCCTTGTCCTCGACGTCTCGCTGGTCGGCCATCAGATCTATGACCGCATTGTTGGTTGTTGGATCGAATTCAGAAGAATGGGCGTCGGCCAACCCAAGCTCGGTCCTGGCGTATTCGATGACGGCGCACTGCAACCCGAGACACAATCCGAGAAATGGGATGTCGTTATCGCGGGCATATCGAATCGCCCGTATCTTGCCTTCGACACCGCGAATGCCGAATCCACCTGGAACGAGGATGGCGTCGAGGCCTTCTAGGTACGACTCCGCCAACAGGCCGTCAACCTCTTCCGCCGGGATCCAACGGATCTCGACTGAGGCGTCATTGGCCATGGCACCGTGGCTGAGCGCCTCGACGACCGAGAGGTAGGCATCAGGCAGATCGACGTACTTGCCGACAATGCCGACCTTGACCGGCGTCGTGGCGTTGTCCATACGATCGACCATTGCGGCCCAGCCGGCGAGATCCGGCTCGGAAGTATCGATGTGCAGCGTTCGACACACGACATCGTCGAGGCCTCCCTCGTGGAGGGCCAGGGGGACGGCGTAGATGTTGGAAACATCCACGGCGTTGATCACAGCGTCCGACTCGACGTCGCAGAAAAGGCTGATCTTGCGGCGCACGGCGTCATCGACTTCTCGGTCGGAGCGAGCGACGATCACATCGGGGTGAATGCCGCGCCCTCGCAACTCGGCCACCGAGTGTTGGGTCGGTTTCGTCTTCAGCTCTTCACTCGTCGACAAGTACGGCACGAGCGTCACGTGCAGGTAGCAGGTGTTCTCCCTCCCGACGTCCTTGCGCATCTGACGGATAGCTTCGAGGAAGGGGAGGCTCTCGATGTCACCGACCGTGCCACCGATCTCAGTGATGACGATGTCGATCTGATCGTCGTCGCCGAGCTTGCGAACGCGGGCTTTGATCTCATTCGTGATGTGCGGAATGACCTGCACAGTGGCGCCGAGGTAATCGCCCCGGCGCTCCTTGCGGATCACGGACTGATAGATAGCGCCGGTCGTGACATTCGAGTCACGGCGCAGGCTCTCTCCGATGAAGCGCTCGTAGTGGCCGAGGTCGAGATCTGTCTCTCCCCCGTCGTCGGTCACGTAGACCTCGCCGTGCTCAAACGGGTTCATCGTGCCCGGATCGACGTTGATGTATGGGTCCAGCTTCTGAAGGACGACCCGCAAACCACGCGACTTCAGCAGTCGACCTAGGGATGCGGCGGTGATGCCCTTACCGAGGCTGGACGTGACTCCACCTGTCACGAAAACGTACTTGGTCAAAACCCTGGTTCTCCGCCTAGGAAGACCGGATGATAACACCGGCCCGACGACCCCCCGGTTTTGTGAATCGTCGGCTACGGCCCCAGACGGGTCCGCGCCTCGCGCAGCAGTTCGTCGGCGTGCTCCACGCCGGTGGCGGTGTCGCCAAGACCGGAGAGCATTCGAGCTATCTCACGAGCTCGGTCGGCTCCGCCGATGATGCGGGCGGTGGCGGCGCCGGCACCATCGCGCTCTACAACGACGTGCATGTCGGCGAAAGCTGCGATCTGCGGTAGGTGCGAGACACAGAACACCTGGCGGCCACGGGAAAGCCGGGACAACTTCTCACCCATGGCGAGGGCGGTGGCACCACCCACCCCTGCGTCGATTTCGTCAAACGCCACGATCGGAACATCGCCTGCACCGGCAGCCAGCCGCAGCGATAGCACGAGCCGGCTCAGCTCACCGCCCGAGGCGATTCGGGAGACGGGGCCGGCGGGCAATGACTTGTCCGACGCGAAAGTCAACACAATGCGATCTGCACCGCGCGGGCCGGCGGCAATGCCTTCGAAGTTGAGCTCGACCAGCGGATGTTTCATGCCAAGGTCACCGAGGTGAACGGCTGCGTCGACGGCCAGCTTCTTGGCGACTGATCTACGCGCCTTGGTGAGGGCAGCAGCAGCCTCAGCAACGAGTGCGGTCGCCTTCTCAATGTCTTCGTCGAGGGTCGCGGCCGCGTTGATACGGTGTTCCAACGCCGTGGCGCGCGCTTCGGCCTCTTCGCCAAAAGACATCACCTCGGCAATCGTCTCACCGTACTTGCGCCGCAAATCGCCGAGGAGCTTGATGCGGGTTTCCGCTATTTCCAAGGCTCGCGGATCGTGTTCGAGGGTCGAGGCAACTCCCGACATTTCTGCGCTGAGCTCGCTCATCGCATCGCTCATCGAGACCGCTTGACCGTGCATTGCCTCGAGGGACGGATCGAGCGCGGATAGCCGACGCAGCTCGGCAATGACATTGCCGATCCGGTCAATGGCTCCGCCGTCATCGCTGAGGGCGGCATGGGCCGCGGTGAGCCCTTCTGTGAGGCTCTCGGCGTTGCGCAGACGATCAGCGCGGGTCGCCAGATCGATTTCCTCGTCGAGGGAGAGGCCGGCCGCTCCGATCTCCTCAGCCTGCTGCCTGGCGGCATCTAGATCCCGCTCCAGCGCTCGCCGATCTCCACCTATCTCGGCCTGTTCGCTTCTCAGCCGCCCCAACTCGCCCCAGGCTCGCAAATAGTCTTCGAGCCTCGGCCTGCTCCTTGTGGGAAGCGAGCCGTCAACGAGGTCGAGCACTCCGATAGGCGAAGCCAGCCGCAGCGCATCGTGCTGGGCGACGATTTCCATCAAAGAGCCGAAAGCCTCGACGAGTTGGGATGCCGTTGCCATGGATCCGTCGACGTAGGCTCGACTGCGCCCTTCTCTAGTCACCTTGCGGGCGGCAACCCGCTCTCCGTTTGCCGTCATGAAGCGGCCCTCTACCACCAACTCGTCAGAGGCGGGACCAACACGATCGCGCCTGGCGGTATCGCCGGCGAGCAGTTGGAGCGCTCCGAGCAGCAATGTCTTGCCGGCACCTGTCTCTCCGGTCACGACCACGAGACCCCTGCCCGGCTCTATGCGGGCGTCTGTGAGCAAGCCGAGGTTGCTCACGTGGAGCTCCTCAAGCATCTTGCAGTCCCTCCAGGCCGCCCAGCGCGAACTGCCGGGCGGGCGCCTCTCTGCGTAGCCAGAGGAGAAACTCGCGGTTGCCTTTGGCGCCCTCGATGGGAGAGTCGGCTACGCCGTGGGCGTGCAGACCGAGTTCCTCGAAACGATCGACAACGGATTGAATGGTGGCACGCCTGACTTCGACGTCACGGACGATACCGCCCTTTCCTACGAGCTCCTTGCCGGCTTCGAACTGCGGCTTCACGAGCAACACCCAGTCTGCGTCATCGCGACCGGCCCGGCTGAGTACTTCGGCGACCGTACGCAGCGAGATGAACGACAGGTCCGCCACCACTAGGTCGAAGGGGCCGCCGACATTTGAGATGTCCAGGTGCCGGACGTTGAGTCGCTCGAATACGGTCACCCGCTCGTCCTGGCGGAGCTTCCAGTCGAGCTGGCCGTACCCCACATCTACGGCGGCCACGGAGGCGGCTCCGCGCTGCAACAGGCAGTCGGTGAAGCCTCCGGTTGAGGCTCCGGCATCGAGCGCGTTACGGCCCGCCACCTCGACACCAAACGCATCCAGCGCGTGTGAGAGTTTCAAACCGCCCCGGCTGACGAACTGCGCCGGCGGTGCCGCCAGCCGGATGGAAGCAGTCGGCTCAACTTGCGACGCCGCCTTGGTGGCCGCCATTCCGTTCACTTCGACAAGCCCGTCGGCGATCGCCCGTTGCGCGGCCGATCGGCTGGAAACGATCTTGCGGTGAACCAACTCGGCGTCGAGCCGACGTCGGGCCATCAGCTCGTGGCGGCCTCAGGTGGCGGCGATTGCGCCAGGCCCGCCTCGAGACGCTCAGCAATTGCGTCTGCCAGGTCTGGTGCGTCCGCAGGATCAGCGGCGGTGAGTTGTGCGATCAGATCGGCCGCAGATCCGGTCGATGCTGAGGAGGAATCTGAGTGGGGTTTATCATGCATCAGCGCATTATCGCCGCCGCCACTGACAGGATCGTGCATTGATTCCGATTCGAGACATCAACCCGACGCGCATCTTCCCGATCGTCACGGTCGTTCTGATCGCAATCAACTTGCTCGCGTACTTCGGTTGGCAGCCGTCACCCGAAAGCGCAGCCGGCGAAGACTTCCTATACGAACAGGCAGCGGTGGCCTGCGAACTCACGACCGGCGATCCGCTGACCGTTCGTGAGTTCCGGACAGGACAGTGCATTGACAACGACGGCGGCACTCAGCTCTTCCCAGACAAGAACATTTGGGTTGCCGGCTTCATTTCGATGTTCCTCCACGGAAGCATTCTCCACATCCTCGGCAACATGTGGTTTCTCTGGGTGTTCGGCAACAACGTCGAGGAAGCTCTGGGATTCGTGGGTTACCTCGTCATGTACCTGGTGGCCGGCGTTGTGGCCACTGCGTCCTTCGTACTGCTCAACCCGGATGCGACCGAGCCGCTCGTCGGCGCGTCAGGTGCGATAGCCGGCATTCTCGGCTCCTATCTCGTCCTGTTCCCGCGCCATCGCATCATGACGCTGCTGTTTGTGTTCTTCGTTCCAATCCCCGCGATGTTCTTTCTCGGCTTTTGGTTTATCTCCCAGTTCGCGATTGCCGATGTGGGAATCGCCTGGGAGGCCCACGTCGGGGGCTTCCTCCTCGGAGCCATCCTCACGCTGCCGCTTCGAGAGACGCTTCTACGCAGAGTTCGCAATCTGCATACGCCCCGGATGCCGGCTCCGCCACCGCCCCGCTTCTAGGAGCGCAGGGCTGCAAGTTCGACGAGACTCGATACCGCCACATCAGGTGTATTGGAGCCGTCCACATCATGGAGTGAAGAGACGCCACTCAACACGAGAGCGCTGCGCCAACCGGCTCGCCTGGCCATGGCGATGTCCGTGTTGAGCCTGTCGCCGACCACGAGTATCTCGCCGCGGGCGGCCGCGGCAACGTGATCGATCATCGTTTGGTGCGGCTTCCCTGACACGACCGACTTCTGCTCAGTTGCGGTTTCGAGGGCCGCCACCAGGGCGCCGCTACCGGGCACGAGGCCGCCGGGCGTCGGCAAGGTCGAATCGGAGTTGGTCGCATAGAAGAGCGCTCCATTGCGAATGGCCAGCGTTGCCGCAGCCAGCTTGTCATAAGTCACCTCACGGTCCAGGCCCACCACTACCGCGCCGGCTTCGCGCCAGTCATCGACCGTCGCGATTTCATTGGCGGCGAGAGCCTCCACTATCGACTGCGCACCCACAACGTATGCCGTCGTAACCTGGCCCCCGAGCAGAGCCGCTGTGACCATTGCGCTGGTGACGACGTCCGCCGGATCGGCAGCAAAG
>JAHEJX010000186.1 GCA_024638645.1 Actinomycetes bacterium | reverse complement strand
GTCCGGAGTGATCTGGTCGAGGGGGCTGAACCCCCACCCCGCGAAGTTGCCCCGGTAGCTGAGCCAGCTCTCTGGCTCCGGGCTTTCGAGCCGTTCCTGGGTCACCGCCCGGACGGGGGCGACGCCCTGCCACGCCGAGAGAGGATGGGGAAGCAGCAAGGACCCGGCGACGAGGATGGCTCTGAGCGGTGAGTTCCGGATCACTTCATGACTCCTGCGTGCGGGGGCATCGCTATCCCGGCGAGAACATGGGTGCTGAGACCTCGGGCCGCGACCCAACTCCGCATTTCTTGGCCCCGCGGCGCGGGACTTCCGCAGCGGCGACGCCGCGCGTACCCTAGCTGCATGCCTTACTACGAATACCACTGCTCCGCCAACGGCCGAACCGTCGAAGTGCGCCACGGCATGGACGAGCACCTCGAGACCTGGGGACAACTCGTCGACCGCGCAGGGGTGCCGTCTGGTGACACACCCGACCACACGCCGGTGGCGAAGCTGATCAGCGCACCCGTCCCGCTCACCTCTGACGGACATGATCAGGGGTTCCAAGGCTGCGGAAGCGGCTGCGCCTGCGTCCCGAAGGGCTAGCAACGGGTTGATGTCCTTCTTCCCGATGAAGCGCAGTGAAGCCGCGACGCTCGGCTTTCTCATCGCCTTTGCCACCTTCGCGTTCATCCCGGCGTGGCGCACCGCCGAGCTGTGGGGCATGGCCGTTTTCGGCTGGCTTGTCGCGGCGCTGATGGTTTTCTCTCCGGCACTTGCCTTGGCGACCTTCGTGGCCGGCCGCAGGCGTGACGGTTCCAACGGTCCGAACGGGGCCTCCGGCCGTTCCAGCGGCGCACACACGGGCCCGGGCAGCGAGTCCGCCTCGTGATCCTGGAGCGGATTCTCGTCGGGATCTATCTCGCCGCGTGCATCGGCATCGGCATCGCGGTATCCAGGCGGGTGTTCGGTTCGGGCGATGAGTACTGGGTCGCAGGGCGGCGAATCGGCACCGTGGTCAATTCGATGGCGATCATGGCGGCCCTGGCGAGTGGCGGCTCGATCATCGGCGTCATGGGTCTCGCCTACGCACAGGGGATACCGGCCACGTTGGCGCTCTTCGGAGGCGCCGTCGTCGGCTTCCCGCTGGCCTCGATACTCGTTGCGAAGCCACTGCGCAACTTCGGCAAGTTCACGATCACCGACTTCCTGAGTTTCCGTTATCCACACGCGGTTGTGCGCTACCTCGTCCCCGTCCTGATCGTCATCGCCTTCACGATCTACATCGTGGCGCAACTGAAGGCGGCCGGCATCACGGCCGAGGCCCTGTTGGGCATTCCGTACAATACCGCGCTCACTCTCGCCACCGTGGTCTTCGTCACGTACGTGTCCTTCGGTGGCATGGTCGCCATCACGTGGACCGACGTAATCCAGGGTGTCCTGATGGTGATCGTCGTGCTCGGCACGGCGCTCGTGCTGACCGTTCGGGTCGGCTCACCCTTTGAGATCATGAGCCAAGCGACGGCCGTCGCTCCGGAGCTCGGCCAGGTAAGCCACATGCCGGTGTCTGGCTACCTCGGTTACTTCATCATCTGGGCCACGGCGATCCCGGTTATCCCCCACATTGTCATGAGGGTATTCACAGCGAAGGACGCGGATAGCGCACGGCTGTCTCTCAACCTCGCGATGATCGTCTACAGCGTGATGATCCTGGCCGCCGTGCTCGCGATCGTCCCGGTCGGCCGGATGGACTTCCCCGGGCTCCAGGACGCCGACGAGTTGTTCCTGAGGGTCATGGAAACCCAGTTCCCGCCGCTGATCCGCGGGATCGCGGTCGCGGCGGTGCTCGCCGCAGTCATGTCGACGACCGACGCGCTCCTCCTGGCCTGCAGCTCGGCGATCGCCCATGACTTGCTCGGCCACGTTCTTCACGGCCGGGCCA
Source organism: Actinomycetes bacterium (assembly GCA_024638645.1). GTDB lineage: Bacteria > Actinomycetota > Acidimicrobiia > Spongiisociales > UBA5794 > JAHEJX01. The sequence continues at coordinate 1,384 of JAHEJX010000186.1, read as the reverse complement.
GTGAGCGGACCATGAGTCTCGTACGCGTCGGCTCGGCCTGGCTCGTCGGCATCGTCGCGTTGCTGTGGGCCTTCAACCCGCCCGAACTGATCTCGGAGTTCTACACGGCGGGAGTAGGCATCCTGAGCGCCAGCCTGTTTGTGCCCACCATCGCCGGGCTGTGGTGGAAGAAGGCCAACCTTGCGGGCGGCGTCGGGGCGGTCGTGTCGGGCGCTGGTGCGTACGTCGTGGTGCAGGTGGGCATCATCGACGTAGGTCTCGCGCCCGTGGTGGTCGGGCTCGCCGCGAGTACGGCAGCCATGACAGTCGGCGGGTTGCTCGGCCCTCGGGAGGCCCCCCAGATGATCGAGCGGATCGCCTCCCTTCACCGGTAGAACCGCGCACGGCGGTACCGGCCGGCTGCAATGAGTGCCAGACCGGGCCCGACAGGCTCAGGGCAAGGTCCTGAGCTTTCCGCCTCCTAGCGTCTCCCGGTCACATTGATGAACAACCGGTTCAGCGACTCCGAATTGGCGAAGCCCAGGTCCGGCAGACCGTCTCCGTTCACGTCGGCTGCAGCGACTCCATACGTGGCCTCCTCCTCGTCGCCGACGAAGTGCTCCGTCCACAATCGAGCGGAACCGTCGTTGAGGTAGACGGCGTTTCTCCCCCCGACGTTGGCCACCACCATATCGAGATCACCGTCGCCTTCGACATCTGCGACCGTGGCCATGTACGTCCGCGCGTTCCCTCCGAATGGAATGCCCGGGCCGAACGCGCCCCCGCCCCGCCCGAGGTAGACGGCGTTGGGTTCTCCGATGTTCACGGCCACAATGTCGAGCACGCCGTCACCGTCGAGATCGGCCAGGACCACGCCCCGGGTCTCGTCGGACCCCGTTCCGAACTCGCGCACCTTGTCGAAGGTCAGGGAGCCGTCGTCGAAGAGAATCTGGTTCGCCTGTCCATCGCGGTTGGCCAGGACCAGGTCGATGTCGCCATCCGCGTCGACGTCTCCCACGGCCACGGCGATGGTCGAGCCGTCGGGATCGCCGAAGGGACGCTTGGGCCCGAATCGGCCGGTCCCGTCGTTCAGGTAGAAGCCGTTGGGCGCCCCGCGATTGGTGACGAGAAGGTCGAGGTCGCCGTCTCCATCCAGGTCATGGAGTTGAGCCGAGCGTGTCGGGTCCGTTTCGGGACCGACGGCCCACGCCCGGGTGAAGGCCCCTGCTCCGTCGTTGAGGTACACACGGGCCTGCGCCCGGTCGTTGCCCACAACGATATCGGCGTCGCCGTCGCCGTCCAGATCCCCGGCGGGCACCGCATAGGTCGTGGCCTTCTCCGGGCTCAGCGGATAGCCGTAGGTGAATTGCCCCCGGCCGTTGTTGATGTACACCTCGTTGACCTG
>JAHEJX010000185.1 GCA_024638645.1 Actinomycetes bacterium | reverse complement strand
CCTTGGACCAAGACCTTACTGACCTTGTGCTTTCGAACCTGAAGCACGAACTTCAACAGCGAGTGGATCCCTGAGCTGTTGAGAAATCGTAGCTCGCGGACATCCAGCGTGAGCGACTCGCGCTTGGCATCAGCGGCAGCAATGAGAAGCTCGCGAATCGCCTTGTACTCGTCATCATGCAGCCGCAACGAGCCCTGGCAAGTCACAATCGCGTTGGCTTCGTCGTAGCGAGCCTGATAATCCTCGTGCTCGATGTCCATCGCCGTCATGCCAGTCTTCCGACGCCATGTTCGGCAATGGTCGTCATTCGCGGTGGCGCCGGGATCGCCTCAATCACGCCGACCACCCGAGGACATCGTCCGATGCATGCTCCTAGGCGGCGTCTTTGCGACAGCTCCTCGATGAACCGCGGCGGGTCGAGACGTGCCTGGTCGAAACATCACCCTGGCAGGCGCTACCCGGTCAGGTCCCGGCAATCCAATTGCGGTTGAGATGGCCACTGGGCGGACATGGTCAGCACCGGTGCGATACGTGCAGCGGCGGCACGCGCTCGCTCCACGGCAAGGCTTCTTCCAAAGCCGCCCCTAGCGCGATCAACACATGGTCTTCTGCCGGCCGTCCGGCCAGCTGGATTCCGATCGGCTGGCCGTTCGAGTGCATCGCCAGAGGCAAGGAGATCGCAGGGGCGCCGGCGACATTGAACGGAAAGCTGAACTGCACCGGCCGGTCGCCATAGGCGATGTACTCGACGGGATCATAACCCTCGTGATTGAGGCCAAGCACCCCGTGCGGCGGCGACACCACCGCCGCCGAGGGCGAGAGCAGCACGTCATAGCCCGTGAAGAACGCGCCGATCTTGCGCCGCGCGCGGTTGATCCAGGCGAGGGCATCCAGAAACCGATAGGGGTCCATCCGCTGCGCCAGCTTGTAGATCTCCAGGACCACCGGCTCCAGCGTGTGCGGACCAACCGTGCGGTCCATCTTTTGCGCGTACTCATCGATACGCTTGTGAAACCCGAAGAACCAGAAATGGGCCATTTCCCGGGATGCTCGCTCACCGTCGAATGGAAACTCCGCCTCCTCAACGTGATGCCCCATCGCGGCCAGCGTCTCGGCTATTGCCTGGGTGGCCGCCGCAATCTCTGGATCGACCGGCGCATCCATCAACGGTTTGGCCGTCCAGGCGATGCGAAGCGGCGCCGGTCTCTCGCTGACAAAGCTCAGATAGGGTTCGCTCGGTTTGGCAACGATGAACGGGTCGCCCGGCTGCGGCACGCTCAGGCAGTCGAGCATGGCCGCAGTATCGCGCATGGTCTTCGATTGCACGAAGTTCATCGCCAACCCGAAACCTCCTTCGTCGAGCACGGGACCGAATGATATCCGTCCACGCGACGGCTTCAGCCCCACCCCGCCACACCATGCCGCCGGAATACGGATCGATCCGCCGATGTCGGAGCCATGCGCCATCGGCACCATCCCGGCCGAGACCGCCGCCGCCCCGCCCCCGGTCGAGCCGCCGGCTGAATATCCCTCACGCCACGGCGTCGAGGTGTTGCCGTAGAGCATGTTCTCCGCCGAACCGGCGATTGAATATTCAGGCGCATTAGATCGCCCAATCACATTGACACCCGACGCCTTCAGCAATTTGAACAGGTTGGTGTCAAAGTCCGCCCGCATGCCCTTGCACAGCCGCGAGCCAAATTCGATCTTGCGCCCCTTCTCATGTCCACCGACGTCCTTGATGAGAAATGGCACTCCGCAAAATGGGCCCTCGCCGACATCGGCTTCATCAAGCTCCTCGATCCGGTCGGGATAGGTTTCGACCACCGCCTTGACAACGGGATCGACCGCGTCGATCGCCTGCTTGGCAGCTCGGGCCAGTTCGACCGGCGAGACTTCGCGCTTGCCAACCAGCTCGGCCAGACCTAGGCCATCATGAGCGGCATATTCTTTGAGGTTCATGACGGGTCATCCCGGATGCGCTGACGAAAAGTTGCGCGGCAAACTTTAGAATCGTCCCCTAGAGCCTGCTCAGCGTCAAGCCGTTAGCCGACGTCTCACCGGCCGGCTAGCTCAATCGAGACATTGCGTTTTCGCCAGCTCTCGGAGGCCACAGTGGAACTACGGTACCGCAAGATGAATACCGACGATCTGCCGGCAGTCCTTTCTGTGAGACTGTCGACGATCGAAAATGCGATTACGATGGCCGAGCTAGAAGAAGACTACGACATCACCCCCAAGTCGCTGGCAGATGGGATGCGTTCTCATGTCGGTGGCTGGTTATGTGAAGACTCCGAAATCGTGGTTGGATTCTCAATGGGCGATCGGTTGAATGCAGAGGTACAGGTCGTAGCCGTACGTCCCGAATACGAAGGCATTGGCATTGGGAAAACCCTTTTGACCCGAGTACAGGATTGGCTCTTCTCAACCGGCCATGAGGAGATTTGGCTGCGCGCGAATCCCGATCCAGCCGTTCGCGCCTACGGCTTCTATCGGAAGCTGGGGTGGCAAGCAACGGGCAACATGAAGGGCGGCGATGAAATCATGGTGTTACGATTCACCGAGGAGTAACAAGGCGTTCAAGGTGTGCCTCCGGGCTCGAAGCACGAATCGAGCAAACACGGGCGCTCAGGAGGTCGACGTGCATACCGTTGCCCGATCGGAGGGTTGTTAGCACGTCATCACCGGCGACAGAATGAGGAAAGCCTCAGCCCCGAAGCACGCCAGCCTTAGCCAAACCGTCGAGGAGGCGACCATGGTCCGCTTCCACCACGTATACTTTGGCGACCCCGGCCGCCGTGAGCGAAAGGCCGGGGACGTTCTCCTCCAGGCGTTGATACACCTGCTGTGCTTTCTTCATCTGCCCCAGATGACCGTAGGAGGCCATGAGTAGCAGTTGCGGATAGACGTGGCCCGGTTGCGGCAGCGTCGCCCGCTCGGCGAAACGTGCCGCCTCCTCGTAGTTCGCGGTTTGGAACTGAGCGAAGGCATAGTGGAGGTCGAACGCTTCGCGCCAGATGTCTCGGGGACTCAATCGCATTGCCAGCTCGATCTCCCCCAGCCCGTCCGCACCTCGACCCGCAAGGGCAAATGCGACACCGTGGACAGAATGGCCGAAGGCAAGATTCGGACTGAGCTCGATCGCCTTGCGCGAGCAAGAAAGAGATAACTCACTGTCACGGGTCGCGAAACCAACGAACGCACGGGCGATGTAAGACCACGGCTCATTGACGTCGAGTTGAATTCCTCGAGCGGACTCGACCTCCGCGACCTCGATCGCGATCCCCATCTCACCCCAGCCCTGGAATGCG
>JAHEJX010000095.1 GCA_024638645.1 Actinomycetes bacterium | reverse complement strand
GTGCCCGAAGAGAGCGCGCGAGACGATCAGGCGGTGGATCGACACCTGCGCGAGGCGCGCGCGGCCTCGGCGCTCAACCACCCGAACATCTGCGCCATCCACGACATAGGGGAGTGGCAGGGCCACCGCTTCATCGTGATGGAACTGCTCGAAGGGCAGCCGCTCGAGCAGCAGATCGGCGGCAAACCGATGGAGGTCGAAACCGCGGTCGATCTGGCGATCGAGATCGCCGACGCGCTCGGCGCCGCTATGGATCTCGGGCCAGGGCGCCTCGGACCCGCCTCAACCAGGCTTTGACCGTTGCCAGCGGTGCGTCGAGCGCGAGCGTCGACCCCTGGGGCGACGGTACCGAGCAGCCTCCCGCCCGCAGCGACGTAGAACCGATCCGCTACCGAGCACAGCCCGAAAGACCTACGGCCCAACCAGACTCATTCGGGCCATCGAGAAGCAAGTCGACGAGCGCAGTCGGCACGGAAGAGCCCGTGCACCTAGTCGTCGATCTGCGGCCCAAGGCCCTTCCGGCCTCGACCGGTGACGCCTCAACCAACTACGGCCTCGGCACCACTTGGGGCGCCAATTGGGGGGACTCGGCCCAGGGTTGGGTCCCAGACGAGTACGGCGCTGCGATGTGGCGGCCGGTGGTCGCCACCACTGAAGATCTCGCCGTTTGGGATGTGCGCACCTATCTCGGGATAGTCACGGCTGAAGTAGCCGTGGAGGCCCATGGTGGTGACTTCAAACAACTGGGCAGCACCTTGACCCGGGCGCGAGAGATGGGTGTGGAGGGACTCGTCGAGGAAGCCATTGCCCGGGGCGCGCACGCTGTGGTCGGCGTTGACATGACGTACACAGCAATTGGGGGGCGGTTGCTGATCACCGTCACCGGTACTGCCGTGACGCTCAAGGAGAAGGGCTCCTAGGCTGCGAAGCCCCTCATTACGAAGCCTGCTGCAGCCTCGGCAATGCGATGCACATGTTGTTTCGGGTCGGGCGTCGATTTGAGAACACGGCCTGCAGTCATGATCGATTCGTAGATGAGTCGAGCAGCCAGCATGGAGTCCATCGATACAAAGTCGCCTGACTCCACACCGGCCTCGTAGATCGCAACAAAGCGGCGAGATAGCGGAGCATGTGCCGCGGCCATACGTCGCTGCACATCTTCATGAAGCCTCGGTACCTCGGTGTGCAGAATGAGGCCGAGGGCGTCCGTGCCGACGAACTGGATCATCCTCACAACGAGTTCCGACATCTGCTGGAAGGGCGCGAGGTCCTCCAACCCGGCGAACAACTCTTCACTGAGCTCCGGGATCTGGCTCTCAACGAGATGGACCAGGAGGTCTTCCTTGCTCTCGTAGTATTCGTAGAAGGTGGTCCGCCCAATGCCGGCTGCCGCAGCCAGATCGGCGTGAGTCGCCCCCGTGTAGCCAATCCTCTCGAAGACCTTGGCGGCCGTCTCGATCAAACGGGCCCGAGTGCGGACTTTTTTTGCAGTCTCCATGACCGTTGAAGTCTACGTGGCCTCGAGGCCAAGGTGCACTTCCGTTGTGCTGTGATCCTCAGGAAGAGGAGGCGGGAGCGGCCGGTACAAGGTGTCGCGCCGCTGCGGCACTCGACCATGCGCATCGATCAGGTTGATGAAATCCTCGGCTTCGACGAAGCGGCCATGAGCCGCACCAGCCGAACGGGAGATGATCTCGTCCATCAGGGTCCCGCCCATGTCGTTGCATCCGGCGTCGAGAAGGCGGCGCCCCGCCTGGAGCCCGAGCTTGACCCACGACGACTGGATGTTGTCGATGAGGCCGGCAAAGGCGATTCTCGCCACAGCATGAATGAGAACGACCTCGTCCCAGGTCGGGCCGGGCCGGCTCCGCCCTCGCAAGTAGATCGGAGCTCCCATATGGACGAACGGCAGTGGCACGACCTCAGTGAATCCGCCTGTGCGACGTTGAATCTGGCGCAGGACTTCGAAGTGATTTGCCCAGGCGCCCGGATCATCGATGTGGCCGAACATGATCGTGGCGGTAGATCGCAGCCCGAGTTCGTGGGCTTGCACCATCACCTCGGACCATTGGGAAGTACGGATCTTGTCCGGGCACAGGTGCTTGCGCACCCGGTCATCGAGGATCTCTGCGGCAGTTCCCGGCAGCGTGCCGAGACCCGCGTCCCGCAGCCTGGTCAGAAATGAGCGCAGATCGGTGCCAAGCGTCTCTGCGCCCTGCCACACCTCGAGCGGGGTGAAGCCATGGATATGCATGTCTGGCAAGTGCTCTTTGATGGACTCCACGACGGCCACATAGAAGTCGCCGGTGAACTCGGGATGGATGCCGCCCTGGAGGCAGACTTCGGTTGCGCCCCTGTTCCAGGCATCGACGCTCTTCTCGACGACTTGCGGGATGCTCATCAGGTACGGGTCGCCCCGCAGGTTCAGCGAGCGCGGCCCCTTGGAGAAAGCACAGAATCCACAGCGGAAGTAACACTGATTCGTGTAATTGATATTGCGGTTGACGACGTATGTGACCACGTCACCGTTGACCTCTCGTCGCAGCCGGTCCGCAACGGCTGCGACGGCGTCGACTTCCGCACCTCGCGCACGCAGAAGCCGCTCAACCTCGTCTCTGCTGGGAGGTGTGCCCCCAATAGATCGGTCCAGGATTGCGGAAAGGGCCGGATCGAGGGCGGCCAGATCGAGCTGATATTCATGCTGGCGCCACGCATCGTCCGGCCATTGTGCTGAGAAGCGGCGCGGTGGAACGGGGGCTTCTATGTCCTTGCCTGGGGCCCACTCGTAGGCTGGCCTGACGGCTGCGCCGGAATCGAGCTGGTTGAGATAAGCAGTGAAGATCGGCTCGGGCAGGTGATCGCGAGCTTCATCGATGTGCACGCCCGCAGGTAAAGCCGTACGTTCCACAAGTTGATGGGCATCCAACGAATCACGCAGCGACACGACGCTCTCCGTGTCCCAGTCCCGCAGCAGCAGATCGCAAGCACCGTGCGCTACGGCGGAAAGGGCATCGTCGACCGTGTCGACGAACACCGATACGCGCGTCGAGACGGCCGGTAGCGCTGCGATCTCCGCTCCATCACCGACATGGCTACGGCCAACCCGCAAATAGGCCGCTTCCGATCGCGCGACGGCGTCGAGGGTTTGCATACGATCGTCCCCTGCGCAGACTGTGATGCGCCAGCCCGGCACACCAGCATTCGCTAGCTCGATGGCCTGACTCGGAGCGACCACCCACGCCGCCGGCTCGGGAGCGTCTACGTCGGCAGAGCGGGACACCGGGAGCAGGCCCCCGGCAAGAGCACCAGCGATGTCGTCCGTCTTCGGCTCACCCAACTCGGCAACCGTCGTCCCCGCCTTGCGCCGAGTCCTCGCCCACAGCTCATTGACGTCCTCCGCGGGACGGAGTCGAAGATATGTGATCTCGATCACGTGGATACTGCCTCCGCGACGGCTGCATAGCCGTCTACATCGATTGAGTTTTGCACCTTGTCGAGCAGATTGGCGTCGATCCAGTCGGCATCGATGAACTCGGGGTACACGGGCAACCGGGCGCGCAGCTCAAAGCCGCTCGCTTCAGTTACTTGCCGCAACTTGTCGAGGTGAGGCCATGGCGCTTCCGGGTTCACCCAATCAATCGTCAGCGGCGACACACCGCCCCAGTCGTTGATCCCGGCATCCAGATACAAGCCAAAGTCTCGAGTCAGGTTCGGAGGCACCTGGACATTCATTTCGGCCCCCATGATCCAGCGGGCCAACGCCACGATCGTGGCGAAATAGGTCACGGCCGGCTCTTCATTCTTGCGCATCAGAGTGTCCGCCTTCGCCCGGAAGTTCTGGATGATGACCTCTTGGATGTGGCCCCATTCGGCGTGAAGGTCCGCCAACGCAAACAGAGAGTCGACGACTTCTGCCTCGGTCTCCCCGATACCAACCAGGATTCCCGTGGTGAACGGCACGGAATGGCGGCCGGCTGCCTCGATTGTGGCGACGCGTAGCTCGGGGTCCTTGTCTGGGCAGTCGTAGTGCGGCATGCCGGGATCCATGAGTCGTGGTGAGATGTTCTCGAGCATCAAGCCCATCGACACGTTGGTGCGGCGCAGCGCGGCGATCGCGGCGTCGTCCATGAGCCCGGGATTGGCGTGCGGAAAGAGGGTGGTTTCGGTGACGACCCGTTCCGACATCACTTCGACGTACTCCAATGTGGTTGCTGCGCCCTGGCTCTTCAAAAACTCGCGGGCCTGAGGCCAACGGTCTTCCGGGTTGTCACCAAGAGTCAAGAGGGCCTCGGTGCAGTGGTGGCGTTGGCCCGCCGAGGCAATGGCCATGACGTCATCCGGCGTTAGGTATTCACCCCCGCCACCTGGAGGTTTGGCGAAGGTGCAGTATGTGCACTTGTCGCGACACAACGTTGTGATGGGGATGAACACCTTGCGCGAATAAGTGATTGTTCTGCCTCGCTCATCGCGAAGCCGACGGGCTTCTTCGAACAGCTCGGTGGCATCGCGCTGCCCGTTGGCGTATTGGAGTGCCAGCTCTGGATCTGGCGCCGGAAATGACATGGCGGCAACCGTATCACCTCAGCATTCGCTACTCGACGCAGCCGCAGTGTTGTCCTCACTCATCTAATCAAAGGGTCCGGCGCCATCCCCGGGATGTGGCACCGCCCCGCCGGGCAGGACCACCTCGGTCCCCTCGGCCGAACTCGTGCCGCCCGCTGCGGCCACTTCCTCAGGGTCGATCGCGTCCGGCAGTTCAGACTCGAGATTGCGCAGCCGCGGATAGGAGTAGGCAGCGATCGAGATGGCAATCGAGGCCAGTCCCATCAGGATCATGAAGAAGGCGGCGCCACGGCCCGCCCCGGTTCCGATGAGGTCGCCCACCGTGCCGGCAAGGCTTCCTCCCGGCGCAAGCGCAGGCTCGAAAACCCGGTCGACGAGAGGGCCGGCCGCAATGAGCGCCAACGGGCCGGTTCCCTGCGCAATCGTGCGCCGCACGGCAAACACTCTTCCTTGGACGTCTGGATCGACTTTGCGCTGCCAAATAGCCTGGCTGAAACCGTTGCCGAACGGGATGGACAGGAAGCCGAGGAAGGCCGCGATCGTCACCCAGATGATGTTCGGCCGCAACCCGATCAGCACCAGCCCCGTACCAAGCGCGATCACGGCAACGATCAGACCTCTGACCAGGTGCTGGGGACCCTTCCAGGCGCTCATGACGATGCTCCCGATCACCATGCCGATGGCGCCGATCGAAAACACGTTCCCCATTGCTTGGGCATCGGCAAAACCCAGAATCAGGGGGAAGATCACGACGCCCATGAATCCAAAAACGAGATTCAACGCCGCGAAGTACCACAGCAGCATGAAGAGGCCCGGACGACGACGAATATACGTGAATCCGAACTTTGCCTCGCTGAGAAGTGAACCCTCAGCTTGCTTGCCTTCCGCGCTCTGCTCAGGCGCTGGAAATCGGACGATCAGCAGTGTGGTGATGGCGAATAGAAAGCTGATCACATCGATGGTGATGACGAGCGTCAGGCCGCCAACGACAAGCAATAGCCCTGCAATGGCCGGCGCAAAAACCTGCCCGAGGGCTTCGGCAAGTTGCACGAGCCCGGCGGCTCGCGTGTAGTCCTCTTTCGGAACGAGCAGAGTCGTAGCGGCGCCGTAGGCCGGCCACTGGAATGACTGAAAGATCCCTGAGACCGAGAGGATGATGTAGAGATGCCAGATCTGCAGCGAGTCGACGGCAAGCAGCAGCGCCATAGCCAGCGTCCCGAGTCCGGCTCCTGCATCGGCGAGGATCATTGCCAAGCGGCGGTCCCAGCGGTCGACCAGCGCACCCGCGATCGGTGTGAAAAGGAGCTGTGGTAGCTGGGAAGCCAACAGGATGCCGGCGAGCTGCGTGGCGCTCCCCGTCTCCTGGAACACAAAGATCGCGAGTGCGAAGCCGGTCAGATTGGTGCCGACGAGGGACACCAGCTGCCCAGACCAAACCACGTAGAAGGTCCGCATTCCTCGGCCCCCACTCGCCGTCGCGCCGCTCTCACTCACCATGGCCCCTTATGGTCGGGATTTCTCGACCATTTGTCAAACGATATCACCCAACGGGTAGCCTCAACCCTGTCGAACCTACAGAAAGGGCATTCGTGAACGTCGTTACGAAGACTGTCCGCCTTAGCGGCGGCAGTGAGCGCTCCATCGAAGATGCAATCTCGACCGTGCTGGCACGCGCCGCCACCAGCATCGAGGACATTGCGTCTTTCGAGATCGTCCGCGTGGGCGGCGAGGTGAGTTCCTCCGGTGTCCCTTCGTCGTACGACGTGACGCTCGACATCACGTTCAACGTCCGCGAAAACCCGTGAGCGTCGGCACTTACGCCACCGATCTCGGCGACGGAGTCGGGCAGATCCGGCTGCCCCTCCCTTTCCCCGGCCTGCGCTGGACGAACGCGTATACGATCCGTGGCGACGAGGGAATCACCCTGATCGACTGCGGCGTTGACGACGGTCCCACCAGGTACGCCCTCGAAAAGGGCCTCGCTGAGCTCGGCGCCGGCCTCGAGGACGTCGTCAATCTGATCTGCACTCACATGCATCCCGACCACATGGGCCTGGCACAGCGACTGGTTGCCGAGGGCATTCCGCTCGTGATGCACGAATCCGCCGTCGACGCGCAGGAGCACTACGACGATTGGAACATCTCACGACGCAACCTGGGGAGATTGGCAGCAGAGCATGGCGCTCCGGCCGACTTTGTAACGCGCACCGCAGCTGGAGACCCGCGTCCTGACTGGGCAGGAACGGCGGTGACACCCGATCGTATGGTCAAGGACGGTGAACAGATCGTTGTCGGGGATGGTCACACTCTGACCGCAATCCACACCCCGGGACACGAGATCTCCCACATTTGCCTCGTGGACGACAGTTCTCAGGTCCTCTATTCGGGTGACCATGTCCTTCCGCGAATCACCCCGGTGATCATGTATGGCTTTGAGGCTGACCCGCTCGGTACGTACCTCGAGAGCCTGCAGCGCATCGAGGAGATGAACATCGGCCTGACATATCCCGCCCATGTCGACGTGCTCGAGCGAGGCAGCCTGCGAGCACGCCAAATCATCCTGCACCACGAACGCCGGTTGGGTGCAATGGTCCAAGAGGTCAAGAACCAGCCCAAGACGGCGTGGGAACTCGTCGGCGAGATCTTCCGCCCTCACCTCGACCCGCTAGAAGAACGCCTTGCCCTTTCCGAGACGCTGGCCCACCTCGAATACCTTCGCCTCCGTGATGAGGTCGACCGCACTCAGGACGGCGGCGTCTGGCACTACTACCGACCGCAACGCAGTCGCCGCTAGGGGCTGAGGCTCACGTTGACCTGAACAACCATGTCGCCGGTTTCGGCGACCGTGACAATCGCTTGTTGGCCGTCGAACTCCGTGAACCACAGTGCCCCTTTGGGATCGGGGATCGTCTGCGAAGGAGGCCCGAGTACGTCTGAATAGAAGTCGATGATGTCGTCAGGGTCGGCTTCCATCTGGAAGGTCACCGCCACTCCTCCGCCGACACTGATGTTTGACAACACGATGCTGTTTGGCGGTACTAGCTCGGCTGGGAAGTCAGAAGGCAATTCTGCTCCCGGCAACGGAGCCGCCGTGCCTCCGCCGCCTCCGGCCGATCCACCCGGATCGTCCGGTGGAGTGGCGATGAAGTTGTCGATCCCGCAGAACTCCTCGATACGATCACCGGCGGCATCAAGCGCCGCATCCTCTAGGGCTGCCAGGCGAGGATCGTCGAACGCCTCTTCGGGAATGGACAGGAAGTTGTAGTTGTACTCACGAAGGAAGTCCAGGAAACCTCCGTACGCCACAACAAACATGTCGACGTCGCCGGAGATTTCGCCCGGAGCGATCGCCGCCGCCTGCTGCATGAGGCTCAAGTTCGCCATGAAGGCTTCCTCGATCTGAGCTGGAGCTAGTCCAATGGGGCTGATTGCCGCGCTATCGGCGTACTCGATCAGGAACCCACAGAAGTCGTTGCCAACCGTTATCGAGGGAGCAGACGTTGCTTGGGTCGTCGGCGCAGCTGTCGAACCGCCGTCACCGCCCGGCGCGGCAGTCGGGTCGTCGCCGCCCCCCTCATCACCGCCACCACAGGCGGCCAACACCAATATGAACGCGACCACCAATCGAAGTGTTTTGCTCACACCCATCCCCTTCATCTCAACACGCGCAACACCCGGCGCTGTGCGCAACAAACTACTCAACGACACGCACCAACGTCGGCTGCCGGGGCTTCTGGCACACGCCAATCCGAGACGCCCACTCCATCAAGCGCCCCGCCTTGGAAGTCCCGCAGCCAGATAGGCCGCGTCGATGACCCGCATGTTGTTGATGCTGTCTTGGCCTTTTGTCGGATAGGGAGCGCCAAGCCTGACGTGGTCGACAAAGGCCCTCATCATGTGGTGATAGGTCGAGCCGGCCACGACGGTTCCCGAGCTGACGCCGCTGTCCGTCTCGATAGTGAGGGTGTTTCCGTTCTGCGGGGCCAGCGGATTGTCTGCGACGATGCGACCCTTCGTCCCCTCGATCGTCAGCAGGATCTTGTTGGAAGGGTCGTTCATCGCTGAGTGGATGTATGCGGTAGCGCCACTGGGAAAGCTGAGCTCGGCACCGAGGGCCGCATCGATCTTCTCCGGATCCTCCTCGGCTGTAGCACTCACAACGGTCGGCTCCTCCGCGGCCACCGACCTGACCCAATGAATGGGATAGCACCCGAGGTCCATCGTCGATCCGCCCGAGGTGTCGTACTCCCAGCGCAAGTCGGGCTTGGGGATGGCAATGTCGAAGTAGCCCTCGATGCGAACCAGATCACCGATGCGGCCGCTGGCAACCTCATCGAGGATGCGAAGGAACATTGGGTGGTACCTGTAGTGGAAGGCCTCGCCGAGAATTCGACCGGTCTCACCGGCCACCCTCACCATCTCCTCTGCCTCGGACGCATTCGAGGCGAACGGCTTCTCGCAGAGCACGTCCTTGCCGGCGTGCATTGCTCGGATGGACCACTCCGCATGGAGCGACATCGGGAGCGGGTTGTAGACGACGTCGACATCGTCAGCGTGGATCACTGCCTCGTAGTCGTCAGCAACGTTCGCAATGTCGTGCTCGCTGGCGAACGCTTCGGCCCGGCCTCGATCCCGCGCCGCGATGCGGGTGATTTCGATCGTGTCGATAGGCTCGCTCGGCTTGATGAGTGCTGTGGGAGCAATCCGAGCCGCCCCCAGAATGCCGATTCGAAGCTTGTCCATCAGTCCTCCCCTGGAAATGGCTCGCCGTGGAAATAGTCTCGCTCTGCCCCACCATCGAGGAACTTGAACAGTTGGGGCTCTTCTCCCGCACTCCCAGGAGCCTCCGAGAACACACCAACGTTCCCCGAGTCCGGGTACTCCGCAATCTCAGGGTTCACCATTGTGGACAGCATGACGAAGCGGGCAGGTGCATCAGATTCGTTGATCACCTGGTGGGCACCATCAGCTCCTGTGTTGAAAAGCTCTGCGTCGCCGTGCCCCATCTGGTGCAGCCCGGTCGGGGTGCGCAACACAACCTCACCGGCGAGGACGATCAACATCTCCTCATTCGCGTGGTGGAAGTGATAGGGATAGCTCTTCTCGCCCGGCGGCAGTTCGTACACACTTGCGCCGAGCAGCTCACCACCCAGCCTTCTGGCGAGGCGTATCCGTTTCCAGCGAAATCCGGGGCGGTCGGCTTCCTGGTCCCACTCCTCTGCGTACACGTTCTCCATGCGGCGGGACCCTAACTTCCCGGCGTCGCGAGTATCGCGATGACTTCGTCGTCGCTCGTCTGAGTGAAGTCGTCGTAATACTGGCCAACACTGGACAGCATGAACGGCGCATGCAGGCACACGACCTCGGCGACGATGCCCTCGAGATCCCGAACGGTCGCGGGCGCCCCGACCGGCACCGCCAGGACAATCTCGGCTGCACCGTGATGTTGCAGCGCACCAATGGCGGCCCGGGCCGTAGATCCCGTAGCGAGCCCGTCATCGACGAGGACGACAGTGCGACCCTCAACCTGCACCGGCTCCTTCGTCCCTCGGTACATCTCCAGGCGCCGGTTCAACTCGTCTGTTGCGGCGTCGATGGTGCTCTGCAGACCTTCCTTACTGACGCCCACCTGTCGCATCAGTCGCTTGTTGAGGAGAAGCACTCCACCTTCGGCGATCGCCCCAAGACCCAGCTCGGGTTGGCGGGGGGCTCCGATCTTGCGCACAACAAGGACGTCCAGCGGCGCCTCGAGAGCGGCGGCGACCTCGGCGGCAACGACAACGCCACCGCGCGGAAGCGCAATCACGATCGGGCTCCGGTCCTTGAGGTGGTCGAGCTTGGCCGCAAGCCGCCGACCGGCGTCAGTGCGATTGCGAAACGAGTCGGGCATACGCCCAGGGTAGATGCGGCAACGGTACGGTTGAGAGCGACATGGGAGAGGGATGCGCAAGATCGCACTCTGGGCCATCTTCGTGACGATAGGCCTGTGGGGAGTAGTGCTCTACCTTGCGCCGGGCTTCATATTCGAAACCCTCGGCGGAGCGGATCCGGTTGCAGACGGTTACAGCCGCTACTCGGGAGCGTGGTTCGTCGGCGTCGCCGTCGCAAGCTGGCTCGCCATCCGTGAGGGAACCGGCGAAAAAGCCGTGCTCATCGTGTCGACCGTCGGAGCCAGCCTTACGTTCATCACTCTGCTGATCGACCTACTCAACGACACAGCACCGACACCGAACACCTGGATCCATTGGCTCGCCGTCCTCGACGCGGCCGCAATCGCCGTCCTCGGAAGGATGGCCCTGCGGGGCAGCGCGCCTAGCCCTGCGGCTTCCGCTCGCTGACCGGAACCGCGAGATCGCCAAACTCGTCGGGCAGAATGCGGCGACCGCCGACCAACGCCGAAGCGTTGGCGATGACAGCCTTGCCGAAGCGCTCTCTCAGCTCGTCGATGGCTACGTCTAGCTTGTCGCGAGCCAGCGACGCCATCGAGCCCCCGCGCGCCACGCTGGCAGCGTCGGAGCGCAGATGCCGCGGGTCGTCGAGGGGCAATTCCAGCTGCAGGTGCGGTGAGAAGGCAAGTTTCGACACCGAGATGCCGAGCAGACTCAGGCCGCGGCCCTCGGCCACCTCCTCGAGTGCCCGTGCCACCAGGGAATCGGCGATCCTATAGAGCGCTTCGGTGCTGGCGACTGGGGCACGCAGTGTGGTTGCCCTCGTTATGACTTGGAAGTCTGAGAAACGCATTTTGGCCGTGATGGTGCGGCCGGCCCGTTCCTTGCTGCGAAGCCGCGACCCGACCCGGTCCGCAATGTGCCACAGCACAGTGCGATGATCATCGCGATTGCGCACGTCGCCACCAAACGCCCGCTGTGCGCCGACAGACCCTGCCCGACGATGCCGTTGAATGGCTCGCCGATCGACATTCCAAGCGAGAGCGAGCAAGTGGCCCCCTGCGTGCGGCCCGAGCCGGCCCCGCAGCGAGTCTTTCGGGGTGGCGGCGAGGTCGGCAACTGTTTCGATGCCCATCTCGTAGAGCTTGGCTGCGGTCTTGTCGCCCACTCCCCAAATAGCCTTGACGGGAAGCGGGTGAAGGAACTCGAGCTCCCGGTCAGGATGTACAAGGAGCATGCCGTCCGGCTTGGCGGCCTTGGAGGCAACCTTGGCGAGGAACTTGGTGCGGGCGACGCCGACGGAGATGGGGAGGCCCGTCTCTCGTTTCACATCAGCACGAATGTCGGCTGCTATTTCATCGGCCGCCCCGAAGAGATGCTCTGCTCCACCCACATCGAGGAAAGCCTCATCGATCGATATCTGCTCGACGTATGGGGTGTAGCGCTCGCAGATTTCAAAGACACGGTCTGAGAGTTCGATGTACCGCTCGAACGCACCGCCCACAACGATGAGCCTCGGGCATAGCTGCCTCGCCTGGCGGATTCCCATAGGTGCATCGACGCCGTAAGCGCGCGCTTCGTAGCTGGCCGAGACAATGACACCGCCCCCGACCGCCACGGGTTTGCCGATCAGCTCGGGTCGCTCCAGCAGTACAGCGGACACATAGAAGGCGTCCAGATCCGCATGGAGAATCGTCGCCCCGCTCCGCTCGTTGATGGGGCCGGCCTTCTTCCGTCCGCCGCGTCCGGCTGTGCTCGGCGCAGTGTCCTCCATGGAACCAATATGAAACGCGGGTGTGACAGATTCGCGACGAGCAGCCCCTCTTCCGCCTAGCCTCGCCTTCATGCCAATGGACGCGCCCCGCTCGGACAACCGCGACAACTGGGACGACCGGGTTGCCGGTCACATCGAGGGGTACCGAGTGGACCACTACATCAACGAACCTGCCCACATGTCGGACATCGTGATGTTCGACAAGGAGCGCCTCGGCGACATTGCCGGCCTCGATGTCCTTCACCTCCAGTGCCACATCGGCACCGACACGCTCACGCTGGCTCGCTTGGGCGCCAATGTGACCGGGGTGGATTTCGCGCCGTCGGCGATAGCGACGGCCGATGACATGTTCGCCCGGACCAACACCCCGGGCAGGTTCGTCTTGAGCGAGCTGTATGACTCGCCACAGGCACTGCAAGGACAGTTCGACATCGTTTACACCGGCGTTGGCGCCATCAACTGGCTACCCGACATAGGCGGATGGGCCGGCGTCGTCGATCACTTCGTGAAGCCGGGTGGCCGGCTGTTCATGACGGAGGGTCATCCCGTGGCGTGGGCGCTCGACCAGGACCGCGAGGACCGGCTACTCGTTCTCGGGTTCCCATATTTCGAAGGACGAATGCAGACGTGGAACGAGGAGAGAAGCTATCTGGGCGACGCAACTCTCACCTACACCACATCTCATGAATGGAACCACGGCCTCGGCGAGATCTTCACGGCTTTGCTCGAGCGCGGTTTCGAGATCCGATTGTTCGAGGAACACAGGGTGCTGCCGTGGCAGATGCACTCGTGGATGGAGGTGGGCAAGGACGGGTGGTTTCGATTTCCGCACGAAATCGCCGACCAAGTGCCATTGATGTACACGCTCGTGGCACAGAAGCCGTCGCAGTGACTTCGGCACCATGATGGGCGACGTGCAGCTGGTCGCTGTCTTGATCGTCCTTTTCTTGGCTGCCGTATTCCTGGCGGCGGCGGAAGCCTCCCTACTGCGAGTGCCTCGAATCCGCGTTGAAGTTCTCGCCGACCAGGGCGATGGCGGAGCGCGGCTCGTCTTTCGACTTGTCGACGACCTGCCCCGAGTCATGAACACGGTCTTGCTCGCCGTGCTTTTCGTTCAGATCGGCGCCGCGACTGTGGCGGGTGTACTCGCAGAAAGGAAC
>JAHEJX010000213.1 GCA_024638645.1 Actinomycetes bacterium | reverse complement strand
CGATCGTGATCCTCCTTGAGGACTCGGTCGACCTCCGCCACCAAGCTCTTCACATGGCGCGACGAAGTACCGGTCGCAATCAGAAAGACGTCGGTGACGACGACGAACTCCGACACATCCATGAGGACAACATCGAAGCCCTTCTTATCGCTGATGGCGGCCGCGGCAGCTAGTGCCACTTCCTTGGCTTCGATGCTGGCGGGAATTGCTCAACTCCTGAGGGTCGCTATGTCTTGTCCCACAATGATAGATACGTCTACGACTCCTGAGGGCGCGACGACCTCGAGCTGGACAGTTGCGACTCCGAGCTCGGCCGCGGCCCTTGCGGCGGCGTCCCGGTTGTCGCGGCCTTGCGCGATCACGACGGTCTCTGCGAACTCGAAGTTCTCGGCATTGTCGGTCTTCACAACGTGGAAACCCCTGAGTACAAGCGCATCGACTACGGAGCGCGTGGCGAGGATTTCACCGTTGCCGTTGAGCACCTCCACCCGGGGCCTCTCCCCCGTTGCCAGTGCCAGGTGGGCGAGTCGGTCCGAGACGAACGCGGCAACATCGACCTGTACCAGCTGAAAGCCGTCCTCAGCACCGGCGACTGCGACGGGATTGACCGGCACGACCGAAACTTCAGGCTCATTCAGCGCAACCCGGCCGAGGGCGGTCGCGGCCTGACCTTCTCCGAGCAAATCCCGCGGAAGCGTCGGCACTGCGGCGAGCTTGTCGAGGGTGGCCCTCCATACCGCAGCTTGCCGATCGAGCCACGCCACCGGACTGCCGTCGAACTGCAGCGTGAGTAGTTGCTCGACGACGGCAGGCTCGTACAGTGCCTCCCCCTCCTGGCCAAGCTGGACACTGCCGGAATCGACATCACGGATGACGGCGTCACTCAACTCGATGACGAGTTGCATCTGGGGAGTCGCTGCGATCAGCCCTGATGAAATGGCGGCCACCCGGTCGATGCGCACGCCGAGCGCATTGGATACGGCGACTCTCGCCAATTCCGGCCCCTCAAATATGACGGTTTCCGATAGAGCGAAGTCGCCGTATCCAGGCAACAGGTCGAACAGACTCGACGGAATCACGGTCAGCGTGGACGGTTCACCGTCGACAGAAGCGGCCAATGCCAGCGATCCGACCTTGCCGCTGCCATCGATGGCGAGCAGCAGTGTCGATTCGCTACCTGTAGCGACCTCCTGCTCTCTTTCCGCCTGCAACCGGGGAATTGCAGCCACCTGATCCTGGAGACCCCCCGATATTTCGCCCCAATTCGACACCACGTACGGCACAGCCACCGCAACGATCACCAGCACGAGGATTGCGACGACGTTGGCTGCGGTCGAGCCGGCTCTGGGGATCTCAGGCCGACGGGTCATTGTGGAGGCCCACAGTGTCGGCGTATGTGCGCACTGCGTCAGGCAACAGAAACCGGATCGGCTTGCCGGCGGCGTCGCGTTGCCGGATTTCGGTACTCGACACCTCGAGCTCGGGGCCGTCGAGCCAGACGAAGTTGCCCTCACCAAAGAGGACGGCGATGTCTTCTCGGCTGAAACCGGACCGCGGCATGACGGCTACGCGGGCCCGCTCCAGCACCTCTTCGTGTCGGTCCCAGGTAGGCAAACGGGCGGCGGCATCAGCACCGAGAATCACCCACAGCTCCTCGTCGTCCGGGTACGTCGAGAGGGTGTCGGCGGTATATGTCCAGCCGTCGCGTTCGACCTCACGAGCGTCGGCCTCGAAGTAGGGCACGCCGGCGATGGCGAGACGTGTCATGGCGAGGCGATGGTGGCGATCGGCGACGTCACGGTCTTCCTTCTGCCACGGCGCCCCTGCCGGCATGAAGGTGACGATGTCGAGCTCGAGCTGCCAATAAGCAACCTCGCCCATGAATAGATGCCCGTAATGCGGCGGATCGAAAGTCCCGCCAAGGATGCCTCGTCGCACGGCCGTGAGATTAGGCGGGTGCCAACCACAGCGCGTCTGAGATGGATCCACCGCACTGCAACCACTCAGCCGGATCTTGGTAGACGCCATCGAGCCGAACCGAAAAGTGCAGCGCGGCGACTCCGTGATGGAGTCCGGATGTGCCGAGCTTGGCACCCGTCCACACCCAATCCCCATGCCCAACGGCGATGGCACTGAGGTACGAATACGAAGTCCGCAAGCCGCCGCCGTGGTCGATCGTGACCGACTGCATCTGACCAACAGACCCGGCAAACGTAACCCGACCCGACCCAGCGGCTGCAACTGGCGTGCCGGCGTCGACGCCGTAGTCGATGCCCCAATGGCCGGCGTAGGCGCCGATCGGGGCGAATCCTTGAATCACCTCACCGGCGACCGGCGCAGATAGCGATGCGCATGGCACAGCAAGACTCGCCGCCAAAAGGAGATACCCAACGATGGCGCGAATGTGTGCCTTTCCTGCCACCGCAGGTTCAAGCTATAGGACGGAGCTGTAGAGAGCTAGGGGGCTGTTGCCCAGACGCTCAGGAAGCGAAAGTTGCCGGCTCAGCCTGGCTGGGCTCGATAAGCTGCTGGGCAACGACACGCAGATCATGCGGGCGGAACGGCTTCGACAGGAATGCGTCTGCGCCGTCGGCGTTGGCACGAGCCTTTGTCTCGTCCTGGGCGTGCGCCGTGAGAATGAGGACGGTGAGCTCGGCGGTGTCCTCGTCGGAGCGGAGGCGACTTAGTACTTCCCAACCGTCGATGCCGGGGAGACCCACATCGAGAATTATCAGGTCGGGCCGCAGTTCACGGGCTGCGGCGATGCCGGAATGACCGTCAGAACGCATCTCGATTTCGAATCCGGCGGGACGAAGGCAAACTTCGATCAACCGCTGAATGACTTCAGAGTCTTCGACTACGAGTACACGTTTGGCCATTTGGCCGCCTCCAATTTGATCTTGCATTCTTCGAGCTACCCCTCTGAGTCAGCGCTCCACACATGGCAGATATCGGTGGGATCGCACGATTCCTTGAGGGGTAGGGGTGCCTGGTATCAAGTATTGGGTACTAGGTATCAAGTATCACGTTGAGGAACTGGCGGCCGAATCTCCAGCGTGCGCCCTTAAGCTGGCTTCCGGAGGGAAAAGATGGCAATCAAGGGCGCCCACGTCTTGTTGTATTCGAGCGAAGCGGAGGCGCTGCGGGCGATTCTCGGCGATGTCTTCAATTGGCCTGCCGTCGATGCCGGAGGAGGTTGGTTGATTTTCGCGTTGCCGAAGTCTGAAATCGCCGTTCACCCGGCCGAAAAGCCATCCCACGAGCTGACGCTCATGTGTGATGATCTTCAAGCCACGATGGATGAGTTGGCGAGCCGTGACGTATCATTTGCCGGAGAGCCACATGACGAGGGATGGGGAGTCGTCGTCACAATGGTCCTGCCTGGCGATGTGCGGATGCTGCTCTACGAACCGCGTCACCCGACCGCTCTCGACATCTAGGCGTGCGCCAGGGCGACAGCGCGCTGCGCCGGCGTGCTGGGCAGAATCAGGTCCTCCACGAAAGTCTCCAATTGGCGGATGGTGCGGACCTCCCGGACCGAGTCGCAATATGGCACGTAGCGGGCCATCACCGAGTCGCCCGTGTTCCAGTAGCGCTGCGCCTCGGGGTTCAGCCAATAGAGAGCCCTGGCTTTCTCCGCGATCTGAGACAGGGCTGCTGAGTTGGGGTCGCGATAGTTCGACCTTGCGTCGCCCGTAATCAACACAGTGCTGCGCGCCGTCACCTTGTCCAAGTGGTCGGTCACAAAGTCTTCGAGGGCGTGGCCGTAGTCGGAGTGCCCGTCCTGCCATACGATCCGCGCCTCGCTCACGAGCTGGTTGAGGGCGTTGCCGAGATCCCGACCCGGCCCGAAGAAGGGCGTGACGTCGTCCAAAGCGTCGACGAAGGCGAAGACCTTGACGTTGGAGAACTGCGCTGCCAACGAAAACGTGAGCTGGAGCGTGAAGCGGGCAAAAGTCGCCATCGAGCCCGACACGTCGCACAGCAGCACCAGCTCCGGCTTCGACTTGCGCGGCGGCTTGAACGATGGGTCGAGGAGCACTCCCCCATGCTGCAGAGAGCGGCGAATCGTGCGGCGAACGTCCAGGCGTCCCTTTTGCCCGTGACGACGACGTTGGGCCAGTCGGGTGGCGAGCTTGCGGGCCAACGGGCCGACGGCATGTTCGATGCGAGCTAGCTCCTCGCGAGTTGCGTGCATCAGGTCGATGTCTTCCAGAAGCGGCGATCGCAGGGTGCGGGCCACAGCCTCGGCCCCGCGGTCGGCGACAAGACGACGAATCACCTCGCTGCGTACTTCGTCCTCCAGCATCTCCAGAAGAGCCGTGATGTCTTCCTCAGCAATGCGCTGTCCCAACGCATCGTCTTCGACGATGGCGGCCAGTAGCTGTTGACGCATCTGGTCGACGCCGAGCCTCTGCATGACTCGATAGAAGTAGTACCGCCCACCGACAGGCCGACCCGGCTGCAACCCCGAGAGTTGGCTCACCGCCTGGCGGACCAGCGATCGTAGGGATTCCTGGTCTCCGGCCTGCAGCGCAGCGGCGATGGCCTCCATGAGCTCGGCAGCCCCGTCTCCGCCGGATCCGCCCGCTGCTGCACCGGACGCGCCCTCGAGGCGAGTGATGGCGTTCTCATCACTTTCGGGCGGCGCAGCGGTTCCGAAAAACACTTCAAATGCAGCGTCAAACGCCCCTATGTGCCTTGCTTGCTTGATCAGTGTGGCCGCCAAGGCGGACCGCAAGGCCTGGCGATCTGCGAGGTCGATGTGCTCGATGGCTGCCGCCGCGTCAATCGCCTCGACCATGGAAACCGGGACGCCGACCTCTCGCAGTTCGTCGACGAATGACGTGAGGGCACCGATCACCGGCTACTCCTCGTCCGGAATCTGAAGCTCCTTGGCGGCGCGCTCGATGTCCTCCTGATACTTGAGCAGCACGCCGAGAGTGTCTTGGGTGACTCCGGCAGCAACGTCGTCTGCGCCCAACGCCAACAGGGTGCGTGCCCAGTCGATCGACTCGCTGACGGACGGGGCCTTACGCAGCTTGAGATCCCGGACCGACCGGACGACCTTGGCGATCCGCTCCGCCATCGATTCCGATAGCTCTGGAACTCGAGCCAGCAGGATCTCCCGTTCCCGCTCCACGCTTGGGTAGCTGATGTGAAGGAAGAGACAGCGCCGTTTCAGCGCCTCGGACAGCTCCCGCGTGTTGTTTGAGGTGAGCACGACGAGCGGCCGTGACGTGGCCGTGACGGTGCCGAGTTCGGGGATCGTGACTTGGAAGGAGTCGAGGACTTCGAGCAGCAAGGCCTCCGTTTCGATTTCGATACGGTCGACCTCGTCGATGAGAAGGACTACAGGGTCTTCTGACGTGATCGCCTCGAGCAGCGGTCGGGTCAGCAAGAAGTCCTCACCGAAGATGTCTCCCTCGAGGTCGTCCCAGGCCTTGCCCTCGTCAGCCTGGAGCCGCAGCAGCTGCTTGTGGTAGTTCCATTCATAGAGGGCCTTGGCCTCGTCAAGGCCCTCGTAGCACTGCAGTCGGACGAGGCGACGGTCGGCTGCCTTGGCGATCGTGACGGCCAACTCCGTTTTGCCGACACCTGCTGGGCCCTCGGCGAGAATCGGCTTCTGCAGTTTGTCGGCCAGATAGACGACCTGGGAGATGTGCTCGTCCGCAAGGTATCCGAGCGCCTTGAAGCTGTCGGAAATCTCACCGGGTGTCGCCCACTCGGTCATTGCGGCCACCTTCCAACCTCGGGGTCGTCCTGAGTCGCCCGAGTTCGCACGGTATAGGCCGAATCACCCGACAGCACCCCACCCCTGCCGAAGAGACGTCCGAATTGCCAGTTGGACAGGCCCAGCTCGGGTCGATTGAGCGCAAACTGGCCGTCGACCCAGCGGGTCATGCCGTTGCCGACGAACGGCGAGTCGATCGCGTTGAAGAAGTCCTCGTGCGCTTGCGCCGAATCGGAGATGAGAGAGGCGGCGAACTTCGGGCTCTGCTCATTGAAAGCCGCAACGGCGGCAGCTGCATCGGGAACGATGACAAGGGTCACTTCGGGACTGTCCTCCCACTCCCATTCCACACCGAGGTCGTCTCCGCTGATCAGTTCAGTCTTCGGCTCCACAACATTGCCTTCGGCCCGGGCGATCGGAACTGGATCCCACCACTCGGCGGGGACAAAGCTTTCGTCTCCCTTGGCAACGTGCAGCTTGGCATTGACACCGCGGGCAGCGGCGGCACGGTCGAGGCCGGCAAGGAAGCGTGGCACCAGTTCGTCGGCGCGGCCGGCGACAATGGCACAAGTGTTGAGAGTGTTGCAGACCTTTCGATCGAGCGAGTTGTACACAGCAGACTCGAAGGCGTCTGCATCGGCGTCGTTTGCCGCGACAATCCATGCCCCGCCGGTGCCGTGGAGGCTGACCGGCGTCCCATTCTGACGGGCGACTGCACCGAGCTGGCTCACGGCGGCTCCGGAGCCGCGGGCCACTGCCAGGCTGAGGCGAGGATCGGAGAACATAGCCCAGCCGGCGGCGCGTGATGCACTGGCAACTAGAGCGACTGCGCCGTCGGGAAGACCGCTCGCCGCGATCGCCGGGTCGAGGGCGTGCTGTACGATCGCCTCGGCTGTGCCGAGGGCGTCGGAGCCGATGCGGAAGACGACGGTGTTGCCGGCCCGGAGCACGCCGGTGGCGTCCGCGAACACGTTGGGTCGGCCCTCGAAGACGAACCCGATCACTCCGAGGCCGCTGCGCACCTGGTCGACGCGCCAGCCGTCGTGACTGATCGATTCAATGACCTGGTTGCGGGTTGCGTCCATGCCTGCCCACAGGCGGAGCCCCTCGACCATGCCGGCGCGCATCGAGTCGCTGAGCACCAGCCGGGTCGTCGTGCGACCTCGCTCCCTAGCTGATGCGACATCCGCGGTGTTGGCTTGGGCAATCGGGGCGAATGTGACGTCGTCTTCGAGTCGGGCGGCGAATTCGTTGTAGAACGTATTGATTTGCTCGTCCGTTACCGAGCCCATTCGGCTGAAAGCATCGGCGGCGCGGGCCACGGCGCCGGTCGCGATGTCCCATACGTCCCGGGGGATGTGGAGCAGCGCCCCGGTGTCTTGGACGACGACGAGCCGATCCCCTTTGTGGAACGAGGCGGCGAGCTCGTCTGAGACAACGGCCACCTTGTCGCCGCCAAAAGGAATCGCCATTCCGGCCTCGAGCCGGGTGAGAGATTGCATGGCAAGAGGGTAGTAGCGGTTCTGCGGTCCTCTCTCGGAGGGGAGAGACATCGTTACCCTCCTGTCCCATGGACTACGCATTGCAGGTTGTTGGCAGCTACGACCACTTGCTCGAGATTGCCCGAATCTGTGAGCGGCGAGGGGCGGCTGCGATTGCGATGGCCGACCACTATCTGTTCGGCAATCGGGACGAGCGATACATCGAACCGGTCTACGACAGCTTCGTGCAGGCGGCTGCGCTGGGTCGCGACACCCAAGGTATCGAGATCGTCATGCTGGTCTCGCCAGTCACGTTCCGCCACCCGGCGTTCTATGCCAAGGGCTCGATCACCATTGATGAGCTGTCCGGCGGGCGTTTCGTGCTCGGGCTTGGAACGGGCTGGCACGACGACGAGCACACTTACTTCGGGATCCCCTATCCAGATCGCAACGAGCGCTTTCACATGCTGGAGGACGCCCTGGGCTATGTGTATCAGTTCTTCACCGATCCGTCGACCGGCTTCCAGTCAGAGCGCTACAGCTTCACGGGCCTCGGATATGAGCCGAAGGCGCGCGCCGACATCCGCATTCTCGTCGGGGGAGGTGGCCCGAGGCGCACACCCGCGCTGGCCGGCCGCTTCGGAGGTGAGTACTCGATTGCCGGAGCGGACCCCGAAGGCATCACCGAGAAGGTGGAGGTGATGCGCGCTGCCGCGAGTGAAGCGGGCCGCGACCCGGACGGCATCATGATCACCATCAGCTCAGCCCTGGTGAGCGGCAACACAGACGCCGAGATCACCGACAATCTCGCTCGAATAGATGGCACCGGCAGGCCGGGCACGGAGGTGCGCCAATCTTGGGAGAAACGTGGTCTCAGATTCCGCACCTGGGAAGAGCATCGCGATCGCTTCGGACGGTTCGACGACGCCGGCGTGTCACGCGTGTATCTGCAACTCGTCACTCGGGTTCCCGACATGGCAGAAGAGGCATTGGACAGATTGAGCAGCTTGTAGGAGCGCCAACTACTCGCTTCAGTCCCATAGCCTCCGAGGACTTCCGGCCCTTCCCAACCCGGCCCGACCATGTGAAACTTTTCACAAGCAAATGAACGGCACCCCTTCCCAACGAATTCGGCGGATTCGACTCCTCTCCCCCGAGAAGCCGAACCACCAACAGCTGGGGCCATTGAAGGAATGGTGGTTCATTCGGATCGACCGATCGCAAAGACAATTATCGGAGCAAAGACCCGCCACCTGATGCTCAGCCGGCGGGTCTTTCTCGGAAATGTCGGCGCTCGCCGCGCTTTCGCTCTTCCTTGCGCGGCGAGCGTTCCGACCTGTCCGGCCATCGGGCCGCACTGAAGCGCTCGAGCATATTGGGGCCGTTTATACGTAGACGGACGGCGCAGCGACAACCGGTCGATCGCTGCGGACGGCAACCTCAGCGCCGGGTCAGAAACTCATCGGCAGACGGCTGGTACACATATGGCTCGGGTGCGTTGCGGACGACCTTCTGCCAGGGGCGCGTCAGGTAGTTGAGTGGCAACGTGATGATGTGGACCAATCTCGAAAACGGGAAGATTGCAACAAATACGAAGAACGAGAGAACGTGCAGCTTGAGCACGACCGGGAGCGCCGCAACCAGTTCGGGCCGAGGTGAGAACGACAACAAAGACCGCACGTATGGCACAAATACCGCAGTGCCCCAGAAGGAACCCCATCGATAGCCGATCGCGATCAACAGGCCAGTGACGATCTGAGCCAGGATCACGCCGAGAACCACCGCGTCCATGGTCGTGGTTACGGACCGCACTCTCGGCACCTGAATGCGCCTGGAGATCAACACCACAATTCCGAACAGTGCCCACAAGCCAAGGGCCATGCCCGTTATCTCCAGTAGCAGGAGCTGCAATGGAACTGCGTTCCACAACTCGAAGCTACGGGGGACGATCAATGCGGCTAGGTGGCCGACAAGGATCAATGTGAGTCCCCAGTGGAATGGGATCGATCCCCAGAAGAGCCGGCGGCTCTCGAGCAACTGGGAAGACATCGAAGACACAGTGAACTGGTGGAGCCGCCACCGAGCGATCGACACGACTACCAGGAGCGCGAAGGCTGCGTAGGGGAAGACAACGAACAGCATCTCATTGCCACTCATGTGACTGCCTTTCGTCTCGACTCAATCAGCTCCTCCGCCACGGTCTGGGCGGCATCGAGCACGTGTCTGTATGGATTCGACCTTTCGGCCTTGGATAACTCCTTGGCCATCCGCATGAGGGCTTGGGGCAGGACTTCCACTACGTCCTCGAGAGGCTCGTCCACCGCATCCAGGTAGCGAAGAATCGGGTCGATGTGGTCGGGCAGCTCGCCACAAGCGTCGAGACCCGCCTCGCGAAGGGCCCTGGCCATATCGGCCATGAAAGAGCCACGCCGGTAGTTCTCGCCCCATACCGCATGACCTACGTAAGGAACGAACTTCGGCGAGAGATCGAGCGTCGCCGTGTGCAGCTCCTCCCACTCCGACAGTTTCTTGTTGCTGATCTGGCTCAGGAAATTCTCCATAGCGTGCCGCACAGGCCGACTCTCAATAGCCGCAACGTGGTTGCGCAATTGGTCCAGACTGTGCGGGCCGGGATACCGGAAGGCGGCGGCGACGGCCGTTGCATCCCCCATCAGGCGCCTCTCCGTGGCGGATCGATGTATCCGACACCGACAGCACCCTTGTGGGCCAGGGGGTCGTTGAGCTCTTCGATCGCCATCTCCCGGTGGTAAGGCGGTAACACGAACCGCTCTTCCATAGTCGGCAGAGTCGTCATCTTGTAGATGGCCTCAACCTCGTCCGGGTGAGTGCCCGCTGCCTCGAGTGCGGCCATCGTCGCCCCGTCGACGAATCCTTCCACGCTCTGCCTGCGCTTGTACATACGCACCGCCAGCATCTTGCGCAGGATCTTCTTGATGACCTCATGGTCACCGACCGAGAACAGGTTGGCCAGGTACTCGAGCGGCAGCCGGGCCTTTTCGAGCTGATGGAACAGCTCGAAGTCGTGCTCTTCAGTGCCGAGGTCCAGCTTGACGAGGTTGCGCTCGATGGTGCTCATGACCGGCGACAGCGGCGGGATGTAGAACATCATCGCCGCGGTGCGGTACTCCGGATGGAGCGGCAGCGCCAGACCCCATTCCTTGACGAACTTCCAGGCAGGCGAGTTCTGCGCCGAATCGATCCAGTCGTCGCCGATCCCCGCAGCCTTCGCCTCGGCAATGACCTTGGGATCGAACGGATCGAGGATGGCGTCCATCTGGGCTTGGAGCAGCTCGTCGTCCGGCGCGTGAACGACTTCCTCGATGGCATCGGCGTCATAGAGCAGCACGCCCATGTAGCGGATCCGACCCACGCAGGAATGGGCGCACGCAGGAGCCTGGCCGGTTTCCATGCGAGGGAAACACAGGATGCACTTCTCGGACTTGCCGGTGGACCAGTTGTAATAGACCTTCTTGTACGGGCAGGCCGACACACACATGCGCCACGCCCGGCACTTGTCCTCATGGACCAACACCACACCATCTTCAGCTCGCTTGTAGATGGCACCGGACGGGCACGCCGCGACGCACGACGGGTTCAGGCAGTGGTTGCAGATGCGGGGCAGGTAGTTGAACACCACCCGCTCGATCTCTTCCATCTGTGCCCGGACGTCCGGGTCCACACCGTCGAGGCTCGGGTCGTTCCTGGCGTAGATGCCCGAACCGCCGAGGTCGTCGTCCCAGTTGGGACCGCTCTCGATCTCCATCTCGTCGCCCGTGATCATCGAGATCGGCTGCGCCGTCGGCTGCTGATCACCCTGCGGGCTGTCAAAGAGGTCCTGATAGCGGAAGGTGAACGGGTCGTAGTAGTCGTCGAGCTGGGGCAAGTTCGGGTTGAAGAACAGCCTTGCCAGCCCAACAGGCTGGTTCTGGATCTTCAAGTGGACCCGGCCCTTGTCGTCACGCCACCAACCACCCTTGTAATGCTCCTGGTCCTCCCAACCTGTGGGATATCCGGTGCCGGGACGGGTTTCGACGTTGTTCCACCACATGTACTCCGCACCCTTGCGGTCGGTCCACAGGTTCTTGCAGGCGACAGAGCAGGTGTGGCACCCGATGCACTTGTCGAGGTGGAAGAGCATGCTCATTTGGGCTCTTACTCTCATGTGCTATCTCCACTCCGGTTTGTCGATGCGATGGACGTACACAAAGGTGTCCCGGTTGACCCCCGTGGGACCCCAGTAGTTGAAGGCATACGTGAACTGGGCATACCCGCCGCTCATCAGGACCGGTTTGAGCCGTGCTCGAGTCAGCGAGTTGTTCATGCCGGCTCTGGTCTTGCGTCTCGGCGAGATCGGGATGCCGACCGTGCGCTCAGTAGCGTGATAGACGAACACGGTGCCTCTCGGGATCCGTGCTGACGATGTGGAGCGCTGCACGAAAACACCATTGTCGTTGAACAGCTCCACCCAGTCGTTGTCCGCGATCCCGAGTTCGGCCGCGTCCTTGTCATTGAGCCACACCGTATATCCGCCTCGAGCAAGCGTCATCATCCGATGGTTCTCCGAATAGGTGGAGTGGATCGACCACTTACCGTGCGGCGTGATGTAGTTGAACAACCTTCCGTGCTGGCCTTCCGCCATCGATTGTTCGTTCTCGGACAGCATCGAATGGTCGGGGCGGGGTTTGTAGATCGGCATGTGCTCGCCCCACGCGATGTACTGCTCGTGGTCCAGGTAGAAGTGCTGGCGCCCGGTGAGCGTCCGCCACGGGATGAGCTGTTCCACGTTGAGCGTGAACGGGTTGTAGGCCCTCCCCTTGCTGACGATGCCACTCCATGTCGGCGTAGTGAGAACGCGGCGGGGCTGCGCCACGATCGAGGCGAAGTCGATTCTGACATCGCGCTGCCCGTCGCCCATGTATCGGAGGGTACGGCCGGTCTTGGCCTCTTCTGCCTCGAACGCCCGATAGGCGAGCTCACCGTTGGATGCAGGGTCGAGAGCAAGGATCGCTTCGCACACCTCGCGATCCATCTCCAGCGACGGCAGGATGATGCCGTTGCCACTTGAAGTGCTCGATGGCTGCTTGCGGGCCAGCTCATCGTAGAAGTCCTGCACCTGGACACGTAGCCCATGCTGGCCGACGCCGTTCGACCGAACCTGGGGCCCCAGGGTCCGCATCTTTTCTGCGACCTTGGGGAAGTCCCGCTTAATGATGCGGAACTTGGGCATGGTTTTGCCGGGGATCGCTTCGACTTCACCGTCCCACCAGTTTCCCGGAGCGGTCTGGGCAATCTCGTCTGCTGTGTCATGCTGCAAAGGAATCATCACGATGTCTTCCGCTTCGTGCAGACCGCTGGCTTCGGCCAGCTCGGAGAATTTGTCGGCGAGAACCTGGAAAATCCGCCAGTCAGACTTCGACTCCCAAGATGGCGGCACTGCCGCCTGCATCGGGTTGATGAACGAGTGCATATCCGTTGTGTTGATGTCGTCCTTCTCGTACCAAGTGGCAGCCGGGAGAACTATGTCGGAATACAGCGCCGTGGTGTCCATGCGGAAGTTGAGATCGACGACCAGATCCAGTTTGCCGACGGGGGCATCCGGCCTGACATCGACTTCGCTGATTCCGTGGTCGGCAGGCTCGGCCGCGATCGCCGTCGAGTGAGTGCCGAGGTAGTGGCGGAGGAAGTACTCGTGGCCCTTGGCCGATGTGCCTATGGAGTTACCTCGCCAAACGAACCAGGTCCGCGGCCAGCTGGAGGGTGAGTCGGGATCGTCCATAGCGAACTCGACACTGCCGTCCTTGAGCCCGGCAACGAGATCCGATATCACTGTTTCGTCGTCTGCGCCGCGTCGGCGGGCCTTGGCAGTGAACTCGAGTGGGTTCAGGGTGAAGTGTGGGTTGAACGGGAGCCAACCCTGTCGCACTGCACGAGCCTGCTGGTCCATCGTGTGATCGTTGCGCCCACCATTGTTGGGAAGCGAGTCGTATTCGCTGTAGCCCTTTTCGTAACGCCACTGGTCGGAATGGACGTAGTGCCACGACGGGGTGTTCTGATGGCGGGGCGCCATACCCCAGTCGAGGCCGAAAGCAATCGTGCCCCACGATGCCTGATTGACGAGTTTCTCCTGGCCGACGTAGTGGGCCAGACCACCACCGTTGACTCCGACAGATCCGGTCAACATGAGGCCGACGATCGCCGCCCGATACAGCAAGTTGTTGTGGTACCAGTGGTTGGCGCCGGCACCGATGATCACCATGTTTTTTCCGTTGGTGAGCTCTGCGTTTTTGCCCCAACCTCTAGCGAAGCGCAGCACATCGTCACGGTGAATCCCAGTGAACTTCTCCTGCCAGGCGGGTGTGTATGCCACGTCTTCGTCGTCATAGCTCTTGGCAACAAAGCCACCAAGGCCTCGATCCACGCCAAAGCGGGACATCATCAGATCGAACACCGTGGTGACCTTGATGCGGCCCTCGTCTGTCTCCAGATAACGGACCGGTACGCCACGGCTGACGGGACCGTCGCCACCGAAGTCATCGAACTCAACCGAAACGACCTCGTCGTGGTCATCTACAAACGTCATTCGCGGAGTGATCTTCTGCCCCATGACGCTGTCCTGGAGCTCGAGATTCCACTTGCCCTTTTCTTGGTCCGCCCAGCGGTATCCGATCGAGCCGTTGGGCATACGGACGTCATTTGCCTCCGTATCCCACATGAGCATCTTCCAGTCACCGTGTTCGGCGTTGGCGTACCGGCTGACGCGGTTCGCCCGGACATACTGCCCTGGGCCGTTCTCGCCAACCTCAACGAGGAGGGGAAGATCGGTGTACTGCTTGGTGTATTCATCGAAGTACTCGACCTTGCGATCGCGATAGAACTCGGTGAGCAACACGTGGTCGACCGCGAGCCAGAAGGCGGTGTCCTGACCTGGGTTGGACGGGATCCACCAGTCGGCGTACTTAGCGACCTGACTGAAATCCGGGCTGAACACAACCAGCTTGCCGCCGGCGTGGCGAACCTCGGATATGAAGTGCGTGTCTGGGGTCCTGGTCATGTTTAGGTTGGAGCCCATTACGGCGATGAATCGGCTGTTGTACCAATCGGCCGATTCAGGCACATCCGTCTGCTCTCCCCACGTCTCGGGAGACGCCGGAGGCAGGTCGCAGTACCAGTCATAGAAGCTGAGGATCGTGCCACCAATGAGCGACATGAACCGGCTGCCCGCCGCGTAGCTGATCTGGGACATGGCGGGGATGGGGGAGAAACCGGCGACCCGGTCTGGACCGTGTGTCTTGATCGTGTGGATGGTTGAGGCAGCCGCAATCTCGAGCGCTTCGTCCCAGCTGATGCGCCGGAATCCACCCTTGCCGCGGGCCTGCTGGTAGCGCTCTCTCCACTCAGCAGTGTCCTGAATCAGACCCCAAGCTGCGACAGGATCGCCAAGCTTCTCTTTCTTGGCCTGGCGGTACATGTCGACGAGCACACCGCGGGCGTAGGGATATTTCACCCGGATCGGGCTGTAGAGGTACCACGAGTAGCTGATGCCGCGTTGACATCCCCGCGGCTCGTACGGCGGCAGGCCCTCTTCGAGCTGTGGGTAGTCGGTGGCCTGGAGCTCCCAGGTGACGATCCCGTCCTTGACGAACACCTCCCATGAGCAGCTGCCTGTGCAGTTGACGCCGTGGGTGGTGCGGACCCGCTTGTCGTGCTGGAAGCGATTGCGATAGAACTCTTCCCAACGGCGGGCGGCCGGGTCGGTGACCTCGAGGATCCACTTGTCGCTCATTGCATACTCCTCAACCGTTGGTTGTATGTCTCGTTGGGGCCCTTGATCCGCCAGGCCATGAAGCCGAGCAGGATCAACATCCCGACGATGCTCGAAAGCAGCACGACGTCGATTCCACCCGTCGGCTTGACGCTCGTGGTGGTGGCGAGGAACGCAGTGAGATCTGATATCTCGCCATCCGTCAACGGCTTGTCCACGAAAAGGGGCTGCATGGTGGCTGAGCCGGGTGAGCCGAGCCACGCCCGGAGGCCCGCTTCGCCACCAAATCGGTCAAACACGTCGCTGAGGTCGGGCCCCAGCCCCGAGCCTCCGCCAAAACCGATGTCGCCTGCCGAGTGGCAGGCTGCGCACGCCGCTCCGCCTGCTGTGAATCCCGTAGCACCCTTGAACAGCTTCTCGCCGTGCGCCGAGTCCCCATCTTGCGGAGGCGCCGCCGTCGTGGGGGTGGGCTGATCGCCGCCGGCAAGTGTGCCGACGTAAGCGACGACGGCCGTGAGCTCGGCCGGAGTGAGGTCAACAGCCGGCATCACACCGTTGTAGGTGACTCCGAGCACTTCGATTGCGCCGCTCTGGCCGCCTACGACGACAGATTCCACATAAGCGGCGTCTCCGGCTTTCGGGTTGCCGGCCAGCGGAGGAAACACCCCGGCGACACCGGCGCCATCGACCTGATGGCACGAAGCACAATTCGCTTGATAGACCACAGCGCCATCACCGTCCTGCAGGGCCAGCGCTGCCGGCGAGCTCACGTCGCCCGCGGCTGCGGCCGCCATTAGGCCGACAAACAGCAATGCGCCGACGACAACCTTGACGAATGATCTCATCCACGAACTCCTTGCGGCGAGAGAATGCTGATGGGAGTCACCGCCAGCTCATTGATCAATGCAGTACGTGCGCGCGCCCAGGCCTCATGTGTCGCGCATGGGTCAGCCACCGAGCAATCGCCTGAGCGCATTACGCACGATCGTGTGTCCGTCGGCCCTTCGACGGCCTCGATCACGTCGAGAACGGACAGGCTGGTGGCATCTACCACGAGCTCATATCCGCCGGCCCTGCCCGGTTGTGATAGCACCCAACCGCATCGCACCAGCGGGGTCACGACTTGGGCGAGAAACGCCGTTGTGGTGTCGATCGAAGAGGCAAGGTCTTTGCCAGACATCCGCCGACCGGCGCGGTCGAGCTCCGCCATCGCACTGATTGCCAGGTTGGTCTTGCGGGTGATCTCCAATCTCATGGGTTCTGATACTCCGCTTTGGGCCCCAGGTAGTACCACCAGTTGATGAAGAGACAGATTGCATAGAAGATTGCGAACGCGATCAGCGCGTAGTGCGGTGTCGCCGCTTTGATCTGGTCGCCGAATTCGATCGGGATGATGAAGGCGCCGTATGCCGCCACTGCGGAAGTCCAGCCGAGCACCGGGCCGGCCTGCTCTTGGTCGAACACGACGGCGATAGTGCGGAACGTCGAGCCGTTGCCGACGCCGGTTGCCGCGAACAGAACGAGAAACAGCAAGAAGAAGGGCACGAAGTAGTCCTCGGGTGTTGCCGAGGCATAGGCTTTGTTCATGAAGTAGGCGACACCGAGAGCGCTTCCGATCATCGTGACGGAAACGAGCTGCGTGACTTTGGCACCGCCCACCTTGTCTGCGATCCAGCCCCCCACTGGGCGAATGAAGGCCCCAATGAAGGGTCCCATCCACGCGAACGTCAGCGCTGATGGCCCGTTCGCGTTGACCGTGTCGTGAGTGAGCACGCCACCGATCTCGATGTGCTGGAAACCGAAGATCACCTTGATGGCAAGGGCGAAACCCGCCGAGTAGCCGATGAAGCTACCGAACGTCATCGTGTAGATCACACTCATGATCCAGGTGTGCTTGTGGCCGAAGATCTTGAATTGCCGCTCGAGATTGGGCTTGATTTCGCCGCGGACCTGTTTGAGCAACATGACTGTTCCCCAGATCACAAGGGCAATCACCGGATAGCGCGCCCACGCCAATCCCAGCCCGGTTGGTTCGGGGAGGATGACGAACAGACCTATAGCGGCCGGGATCAGGGATAGCCCGAGCAGCCCCCCGACCTTCACCATGGAGCTCAGTGGGCCACCAATGTTCGGCGACACGTGCTCCGTTCGGATGTTGTTCATCTTGAACCAACCGAGAAACGCCAGGGGAATCAGGAACACGAGCCAGACGAAGCCGGCATTGTGGATCCAGGCCTCGGTGCCCGCTGCAATCTTTCCGATGAGGGTGCCCGACGGCTTCTGGAGGACGAGCGATCCGCCACCGAACACACCCACCGTCATGACCGCCGGAACGAGGATCTGCATCGTCGTGACGCCGGCGTTGCCGAGCCCGGCATTGAGGCCGAGCGACAGACCCTGCATCCGCTTGGGATAGAAGAAGCTGATGTTCGACATCGAGGAAGCGAAGTTGCCGCCACCGAGGCCGGACAGGAATGCCATCAGTTGGAACACCCACAGCGGAGTGTCCTGGCTGAGCAGGGCGAATCCGGTTCCCGCTGCCGGGATCAT
This sequence comes from Actinomycetes bacterium, assembly GCA_024638645.1. Taxonomy (GTDB): domain Bacteria; phylum Actinomycetota; class Acidimicrobiia; order Spongiisociales; family UBA5794; genus JAHEJX01. Next base: position 95,873 of record JAHEJX010000213.1, on the reverse strand, counting down.
CAGCAGCGCGGTCGTGAAGAAGATCGTGTTGCGCCCGCCGGCAAGGCGGATGAAGAAGCTGCTCGGAATGCGCAGGGTTGCCCCTGTCAGCCCGGCGATCGACGACAAGGTGAACAACTCAGCGTTGGTGAAGGGGAACCCCAAGTTGAGCATCTGGACCGTAATGACGCTCCAATAGAGCCACACCGCGAAACCGCACAGCAGGGAGGGGATCGAGATCCACAGGTTGCGGGTCGCAATCTTCTTGCCGGTGCTCTCCCAGAAGGCGTCGTCCTCCGGGTCCCACTCGTATATGTCGACTTTCGACTTGCTTTGTTTGGGATCAGCCGCCGATTGGGTCATCAGGTTGCCTCCGCTTCAGCGTGGACATCGAGCGTGTCGGCAAACGCCCCCTTCGGTTCTTCGAGCATGAACCAGGTGACCAGCAGGCTCGCCAACGCTCCCCCGGCGAGCACGAAGAAGAAGGTGCGGGCGTCGACGAGGGAGAAGATGACCAGGTAGATCACTGCGCCGACGTTGCCGTACGCCCCAGCCATTCCGGCGATTTGGCCGGTCATACGTTTGTTGATCATGGGGATGATGGCGAACGTCGCACCCTCGGCCCCCTGGACAAATACCGAGGCGAAGATCGTGATGATCACGGCCACCACGAGCCAGGTCAGGCCGCCGAAACTCGGAATCACGGTACGGAAGCCGTCGGCGTCTACGGTCCCGTCCCACTTGCCAATGAACGCCATCAGGAAAAAGCCGATGACTATGCCGAACATGTAGAGCAACATGGTGCGCTTCCGGTTGGTCATCCGGTCCGACAGGTAACCGCCGAGCGGACGAGCTACCAGGTTCACGAATGCGAAAGAAGCAGCTACCACCCCGGCAACGGTTGCGGTCACCAGCGGACCGCCACCGCTGCTGCGCAGCGGTTCGAAAGTCAGCTCGTAAAAGGCAGGAAGCATCGAGACGACTGCCAGCTCTGCCCCGAAGTTGGCGAAGTACGTGCTGTTGAGAGCGGCGACGCTGCCCCAGTGGTACTTCTCATCGTCCGGCACACCTGCCTTCAAGTAGGGCAGGTTGATCTGGAGGGTCTTGAATACATGGCCGACGTAGATGGCGGCGAGAATCGCGTATATCAGGTAGAGCACGGCGTCCGAGATGACGGGGTCGCCGTCGATCTTCACATTGCTAACTCGCCAGGCAAGTACTCCCAGCGCACCCATCAACGGGAATGACCACACGATGTACTGGATGAGGTCACCGTACGAAGTCACCATCATCGGCTCGGTCTTCTTGGTCGTCAGCAGAGACTTGCCCTCCGGCACGTCACGAACCAGGAAGTAGTACCAAACGCCGTAGCCGCCCATGACGAGCCCGTTGACCGCCATTGCCCATCGCCACGAATTGGCTCCGAGGCCGAACCAGTCGTCCATGACGGTGATGGCGAACCAAGGCAGCGTCATGGCGGCAAACGCGGACCCGAAGTTTCCCCAGCCGGCGTAGAAACCCTCGGCCCGGCCGATGTACTTGGGAGGGAACCACTGGGCAACCATCTTGATGCCGATGACGAAGCCGGCGCCGACCGAGCTCAACACAAGGCGGGCAATCAGCAGCTGCATGAACGAGTTGCCGAACGCAAAGACAACCGCAGGGATCGCCATCACCACCATCAGGCCCGAGAAGACGATTCGAGCTCCGTAACGGTCGATGAGAGCGCCGACGACGATACGGGCCGGGATCGTGAGCGCCACGTTGGCGATCAGCAGGATCTTGATGTGCTCGTCCGTGAGCCAACCAACGTTGTCCAGCATGGTCGTCGACAGCGGCGCCATGTTGAACCAGACGTAGAAGGTCATGAAGAAGGCGATCCACGTGTAGTGCAACGTGCGGATGCGTTCTTGCTTGAAGTCGAGGAGCTTTGGGGGTACTTCCTCGGATGCGTCCCCGTTCGACGGCGCCTCGTCCATTGGACCCCTCTCGACGAGATGCGAGCACCCCGCGGCGGCCTGACCGCGACCCGCTTTCTTTACTTCTTGAGTAAGGAAAGCGAGAACGAGCTTCGACTAGTAGGGCCGAACGGCCCGAATAGGTCCCTACTTCGAACCGGAGGTGACCGCCGCCATTCGGCGGGAGCTAAACGAGGACGACAAGGTCGTCGCGATGAACCAGCGTGCCGGACGCACTTGCCGCCGCACTTGCGGCGGTTCGCGAAAGGCCCTTGCCGACCAGCAGCCCACTGGAATCGAAGATTTCGACGGCGTCGCCAGAGTCGAAGTCGCCCTCAATGCCAATCACCCCGACCGCAAGGAGGGAGCTGCCGTTGGTGACGAGCGCCTTACGGGCTCCGGCGTCAATTGTGAGTTTGCCGCGAGCGGGCAGTCCGAACGCGATCCATAGCTTGCGCGCCGGAAGCTTCGAGCTATGGGGGTCGATCCAGGTGCCGACCTCCTCGCCGGCGACAGCCTTGATGGTGACGTCAAGGTCGTCGGCCGGGGCAATCACGGTCGGAATTCCGGACCAGGCGGCCATGCGGGCGGCGGCAATCTTGGTAGCAACTCCCCCACTGCCGAGGACACCTTTCGATGACGTCGCCCACAGCTCGTCGAGAACCTCGTCGGTATGTCGCACTGCGCTGATGAGCTCCGCCTGCGGCTGGAGTCGAGGATCTTCTGAAAACAACCCTGACGTGTCAGTGAGGATGATGAGCATGGCGGCATCGATGAGATGGGAGACGATTGCCGCCAAGCGATCGTTGTCGCCAAGCTTCAGCTCGTCCACGACGACGGTGTCATTCTCATTGATGATCGGCACGATGCCGAGATCGAGCATGCGCTCCAGAGCTTCGCGAGAGTGCAGATATTGGTCGCGGCGAGCGAGCACATCACGGGTGAGCAGAACCTGCGCCGTAACGCGCGAGCGTGCCCCAAATGCGGCACCGTAGCTTTCCATGAGCTTGCTCTGCCCCACGGCGGCGGCAACTTGAGATCCCGGCAGGTCGGTCGGCGGCGCATCGAGGCCGAGCACGGGCAGTCCCGCAGACACCGCGCCGGATGTCACAAGCAGCGCGGGATGGCCGTCACGCCACAACGCCTCGACCTGATCGACCACCCGCTGCACCGCACCCGAGTCGAGACCACGGCCGGGCGAGGACAGGCTCGAAGAACCAACCTTCACTACGACCGGACGGCCCTTGGTGGCGGCGCGGCGCATCACTGTTCTCCGAGATCGTCGTCTATCGCTGGAGTGTATGAGAAGACGATGTCACCGATGCGGACATCGTCGCCTGCCACCGCGCCGGCCGCTTCGAGAACGGCGTCCACTCCCAAATAGGCCAACCGCTTAGCCGAGAAGTCGGCAGCTTCCGGAACCGTCAAGTCCGCCAGATTGACGGCGCGTTCGGCGGCCCGTCCCGAGACCACCCAGGTGTCGCCTTCACGTTTCACTGCAAAGGTCGAACGCAACGGGCGATGCAGCACAAAACCCTCTCGCGTCGGCGCTTCACGAACGTGTCGATCCACTTCGTCTGCGACCGCGTACATCAACTGGTCGAGCCCTTCTCCGGTGACCGACGAGATCGGGAATAGCTGGATTCCGGCACGCTGCGCCCACTCCATTGGCTCATCGGTGTTCTCGAGTGTGTCGGTCTTGGACAGGGCGACCAGATAGGGCCGGCTGACCAGGTCTGGAGAGTGCGCGGCGAGCTCGGCAAGGAGAATGCGCAGCTGGTCCGCGTAATTCGTCTCCTGAACCTCAGAAGGGTCGAGCAGGATCACGAGGACCCTCGCCCGCTCGGTATGGCGAAGGAATTCGTGTCCGAGCCCCTTACCTCGAGCGGCGCCCTCGATGAGGCCGGGGATGTCGGCGAGAACAAATTCGCGTTCGCCCAACAACACGACACCCAGGTTGGGCTCGAGCGTCGTGAACGGATAGTCCGCAATCTTGGGTTTGGCCGCGGATACCCGGGAGATCAGCGTCGACTTACCGGCATTGGGGAATCCGATCAGCGCAGCGTCCGCGATCAGCTTCAGCTCGAGAGTTATCCAGTTGGCATCGCCGTACTCGCCCTGCTCTGCAAAGGTCGGGGCTCGCCGGTCCGGAGTGACGAACGAAGCGTTGCCGCGGCCGCCGCGGCCCCCGTGACCGACCTTGACCTCGTGCCCGTCCTTGACCAGATCGGCGATCAGGGTGCCTACTTCGTCGTAAACCAGCGTGCCAAGCGGAACTTCGAGGTGTAGGTCCTCGCCGCGTTTGCCATGTTTGAGGTCACCTTCGCCATGGGTGCCGCTACCGGCAGTCCAGTGGGGACGGTGGGAGAACTTCAGGAGTGATGCTTCGTCGGCGGAGGCACGCACGAACACATCGCCACCGCTGCCGCCGGAACCGCCGGACGGCTTACCCTTGGGCAATCCGCGTCTGCGAACGAATGACGAAACCCCGGCGCCGCCGTTGCCGCCGCGCACCTGAATACGTACCCGATCGACAAACACCGGAAGACTCCTACTGAAGCGTCGTCACCGACGCATTGATCTGATTGGCAGCCGAGGCTACTCGGCGGCTCGGACCGCTATTCGGCTGTGACCGACACGTTGCGCCTGCCGCGCCTCGAGCCGAACTGAACGGTTCCGTCGATCTTGGCGAACAGCGTGTCGTCGCCGCCACGGCCGACGTTATCGCCTGGGTGGATTCGAGTGCCGCGCTGGCGGACGATCACTGACCCAGCCGTCACGAATTGGCCGTCAAATGCCTTGGGGCCCAGCCGCTGTGCTGCTGAGTCGCGCCCGTTCTTAGATGAGCCGCTGGCCTTGGTCTTTGACATGGCTCACGCCTCCGCTTCGGGTTCTTCTGTCTTTTTCTTCTTCGAGCTCTTGCGAGGTCCACCGGTGATCTTCGTGACCTCGATGCGGGTGTACTTCTGACGGTGGCCTTGGCGGCGCCGGTAACCCGTCTTGTTCTTGTACTTGAAGATATCGATCTTCTCGCCTGCGCTCTCGCCCACGATCTTGGCCGTCACCTTGGCCTTCTCGAGCTTCGACCGGTCAGACACGACTTTGCCATCCTCACCGACGATGAGGAGCGGGGTGTAGACGACCTCGTCCGAGTCACCCTTGATCCGCTCGACGTCGATGACGTCGCCTTCGCGAACCTTCGCTTGTTTACCGCCTGCGCGGATGATGGCGTACATGTTTCCTCCGGAAAGGAGCGCGGTCAACCCGGCGCTCTGAAGTGCGGATGTGATGATAGTAGAGGTTGGGCAGGTGGAAAACTGAAGGCGGGTAGCCAGTACCCGGTATCCGGTATCCGGAGGTATCCGGATACCGGATACCGGCGCAGCCTTTGCTGCGCCTAGTCGTCGTCTGCGCTCTCGCTGGCGTCGGCTGCGGCAGGCAGCGGAACACCGGCCGTGGCGCTCTCCTCGTGGAGGAGGATGCCGCGGCCGCTACAGGTTGGGCATACCTCGGAAAAGCTCTCGAGGAGGCCGGCTGACACGTTCTTGCGGGTCATCTCGACCAGGCCGAGATTGGAGACGTCGAAGACCTGGGTGCGCATCTTGTCCTTGGCGAGATGCTCCCGGAAGCGCAGCAGTACCTGCTCCTGGTTCTTGAGGATCTCCATGTCGATGAAGTCGATGACGATGATGCCCCCGATATCACGTAGCCGCAGCTGGCGGGCTACTTCCTCGGCAGCTTCGAGGTTGTTCTGCAGAACTGTCTCTTCGAGGTTGGAGCGCCCCACGAAACGGCCGGTATTCACGTCGATCACGGTGAGTGCTTCGGTTCGGTCGATGACGATGTGACCCCCGCTCGGGAGCCAGACCTTGCGGTCGAGCGCCTTGCGCAGCTGGTCCTCGACGTGGAACCGCTCGAAGAGCGCCAGCTCGTCCTTGTACAGCTTGACCTTTGACTTGAGGTCGGCTTCGGTGCCTTCGAGGTACTTGAGAACGTCGTCGTATGTCTGCCTGTCTTCAATCATCAGGCGCCGGAAGTCCTTGGTGAAATTCTCCCGAATCACCCGCAGTACGAGTGGAGGCTCTTTGTAGAGCAGATCCGGTGCAGACACCTTGTCCCGCTTCGACTCGATATCAGTCCAAATCTCGAGGAGACGCTCGATGTCGGCCTTGATGTCATCGCGGGATGCTCCTTCGGCAGCTGTGCGGACGATCACGCCCATGCCCTTGGGACGCAGCTCGCCCACGATCTCACGAAGTCGGCGGCGCTCGTCGTCGGAAAGGCGCCGGGAAATGCCACGCACATCGGCATCTGGTGAAAGCACGAGGTACCGGCCGGCAAGGCTGATCTGATTGGTGAGGCGTGCGCCTTTGTGGCCCATCGCATCCTTGACGACTTGCACCAAGACGGAATCACCCGGCTTGAGCGCCATCTCGATGCGCTTCTTCTTGCCTTCCATCTCGAAGTCGTCGTAGTTGACGTCTCCGGCGTAGAGCACACCGTTCTTGCCTTCGCCAAAGTCCACGAACGCCGCTTCCATGCCGGGCAGGACGTTGCGTACCTTGCCCATATAGACGTTGTTGACGAGCGACTTCTGGTCGGAGCGAGCGACATAGTGCTCGACGAGGACAGGTCCTTCCAGGACGACGATCTGCGTCTGATGGGGGCTCGAACGCACCAGCATCTGCTTACGGGCCGTCTCCGGCGGTTGAACGATCTCGAGCTGCGGCCGGGAGCGACGTGAAGCGTCGCTGCGGCTGGACGAGGAGCGGCTCGAAGATGAACGGGTCGACTGCGACCGCGGCTTGGAGCGCTGCCGATTGTCCGATTTAGGCTTGGACGAGGTGCTGCGGCTGCGGTTTGACTGTTTGCTGCTGCTCTTTTTAGAGGACGGTTTCTCCGTCTCGGCCGGTGCGGTGCTGAACTTGCGCACCGTGACAGACTTGTCCCCAACGTTGCGGACAGTCCTCTCTTCCACCGCGTCGCTGCGACGAACGACCCGCGCAGACTTCTTGCGGAATAGTGCCATTGAAAATCTCCTTAGGAGGCACCATGCCAACGCGGGAATGCGCTTGAGGGCACGTGCCGTGATAGTTGAACGATCGGGAGACGTGGGAGTCGGCGAGAGTCAGGACAGCGGTATCAGGATGGATGTGATTGATACGCAGCGGAACGCAGAGGTTCGGCATGGGTGTCCTTGGCCGGTTACGTCGACCGTGCTGGCACACGGCCCGATCGGGATATGAGAGTAGCACGGCGACGCCATGCTTCAGTTCTTAAGGTCATCGGACGACTTCCAGTCCTTCTGGAGCGGCTTCCGGCGGGTATGTGGCACCCGGCATGTAGTGCCCCTGCCTCATGCAACATGGTTACGACTCAGATGATTCCGACGGGCGGCCACCGATACCGGCACGACATATGAGTCACGGTCGCGATGCCTCGACGTCAGACCCTCGCCTCGACCTCGGTCAGATCGATCAATGTGTCCTGTTGCGGCTCTTGTGGGTCGTAACACCGACGGCAGCGAGCTTCGTACGCGTCGGTGGCGCCGAGGACGACCAGTTCGTCCGACTGGCCGAGACGTTGCGTGAAGAGGCCGGGGCCACCGCAACGATGACAGACGGCCAGGCTCTTGGTGATGTACTCGGCACGCAACATCAGCGAAGGAATCGGCTCAAAGGGGCGGCCCAGGTAGTCCGTGTCGAGGCCGGCAATAATCACCTGTTTGCCCGCATCGGCGAGCATCATCGCCACATCCGTGAGGTCGCCGTCGAAGAACTGGCCTTCGTCCACGCCGACCACAACTGTGCGATCTTCGACCGCCTTCAAGAGCTCCTCGCTCGAAGAAACGGGGACGGCCGGAGTAGACAGGCGGGAGTGAGACACAACTCTGCTCACCGCGTATCGATCGTCGAGTGCCGGTTTGAAGACCTGGGTTGGGATACGTGCCAACTCGTAACGGGTGATGCGACGGATCAACTCTTCGGATTTACCGGAGAACATCGGCCCCGCGATGACTTCAATCCAACCCTGACCAGCGCGTCGGTGCATGAGCGCGACAGTAGCAGCGCTGTTCATCGTCCCGGCACACCCGAAGCGGGCAGCTAGGCGTTGTCCCAATCGCACGGCCCCCGGTAGTCGACCTGTACAACGGGATGGCCAGAGGACTCGATCATCACTGGGATGAGGCAGGCATCTATCGATCCGTCGGGCTCGACTATCACTTGAGCGATCGCAGTCGTGGAACCGGCCCGCGACAGTCGGGGCCAAACGAAGTTGCCGAGGCTCCACGCAATCGGCTTTCCCTCATAGAACTCGAGAGGCTGGAGCCGATGCGGATGGTGGCCGAATATCATGTCGGCACCGGCGTCGACCATCGCGTGCGCCCTGGCAACGTCCTCGGGCCGTGGCTGCAAGTCGAGCTCGACGCCCCAGTGAATGGTCACGACCACGATGTCGGCGAGCTCAGCGGCCGCCTCGACGGCCGCGACCATCGTGTCGATGGTGTCACCGTCGGCCATCCCTGGACTCTCCTCTGTCGCGATCCAGTCCAGCCACGGGACAACCCCTCCGAAACCGATCACGGCGATCTTCCATCCATTGATCTCGAAGAGGGCTGGCTGGTGGGCAATGGTCGCGTTGGCGCCGGCCCCAACGGGAGCCAGACCCGCAGCGATCAGGTTCTCCCGCGTCTCCACCAGCGCCTCCTCGCCCCAGTCGCCGGCGTGATTGTTGCCGAGATTCGCCACTTCGACGCCGGCGTCACGCATCACAGGAAGAGATTCGAGATCGCAGTTGAATGTGAACTTCTTGTTGAGCCGAGCGCCGGTGTTCGAGGCAGCGCACTCCAGGTTCACCACGGTGAGGTCGTCGAGCAGGAAGACATCCTGCAGGCCCGAGAAGGCGTGCTCGTAGCCACGTTCTCGCAATGCGGGGATGTAGTTCGGGTCGAGGTTGGTGTCGCCAACCCCGTTTATCACGAGCCGCCCCTTCGGGGGCACGGTCGAGGTGGTGGTAGTCGAGGTTGTCGTGGTCGGCGCTGTGGACGACGTTGAAGACGGCGACGCAGCGGGGGCCGCAGTCGATGCGAGGGCCGGCGCTGCCGACGACGCCTCCGTGGCCTGCACTTGCACGGCAGATTCGCCCGGGGCGCAAGCTGCAGTGACGAAAGCCGCGACAAGCATCAAGAGACCGCCACGAGTAGGTCGGCGTTCAAGAAGCCGGCGTCTAACTCCTGACCGACGGGGCAAGACGCTACCTTCCTCCCTATTCATCCCGCACTGGGCTCCTCCGCATCCACACGCTGTGCGCCAACCCAAGGCCCAAGCTCATTGCAATGAAGAAGGTGCCGCCTGCGCTGAGGAATGGCAGCGGTAGCCCTGTCACTGGAATGAGGCGCAGCGTCATGCCGACGTTCACAAAAACGTGAAATACCAGTAGCGCCGCAACTCCAATGGCCACCATCTGGGAAAAACGTTCTCTCCCGTTGCCGGCCGCGATGAGTAATCGCCAGACGATCATCGCGTAGAGCCCAAGGACGATCGAACCTCCGACGAAACCGAGCTGCTCCCCCACCGCCGTGAAGATGAAATCGGTGCTCTGTTCCGGCACGAACGACAGGTTGGTTTGAGTCCCACCGAATAGTCCCTTGCCAAAAAAGCCGCCGGAGCCGATGGCGATTTCAGACTGGAGCTGGTTGTAGTCGGCGTCGTCACCGCCGCCACCGTCGAGGAAGGACGTCACGCGTTCGATCTGATATTCCTTGATGGCGCCGACCTGGAACAGCGCCACCGCAATCACCACGGCGGCCAACGCAATGAATGAGAGCTGCCGCAGCGTGGTGCCGCCGACAAAGAGCATCACTACCGAAACAAAGAAGAAGACCAGCATTGTGCCGAGGTCGGGCTGGCGAAAGATCAATATCGCAGGCAGGCCCACCAGAAGCACACTGCGTCCGATGTGATGCCATTGCAGATTCGACCCGGCGTTCGCCAGCAGGACCGCGAGCGCGAGGATCACTGCGATCTTGGCGAACTCAGAAGGCTGCAACTGCAACGGCCCGATCTGGATCCAGCGTTGCGCACCTTTCAGCTCTCGGCCGAGCGGTGTGAGGACCAGCCCGAGCGCGATCACCGACGCCAGGTAGAAGGGAATCGAAAAGCTCCGCAGCGTGCGACCGCCAATCAGCGAGGACGCTATGAACACGGCGAATCCGATAACTACGAAGATCACGTGGCGCCGGACGGTGGCGGCAGGGTCGAGATCAAGCAGCTCGTTGCGCGGCGCCGAAGCCGTATAGACCATCACGATGCCGAGGGCCGCAAGCGCCAGATACGGCAGGATCAGAAACAGGTCCGGCCGCAGCGACCGTTCCCTCTGCAGGATGGTGACCGGCTCGGTACGGGGGGTAGTCAGCGCCATCAGTCGGCTTCCTCGCCTGCGAACACGTCGGTGACGCCCTCGATGCCGTTGAGTAGGAATTGGAGCACGCGAGCTGCGGTGGGTGCCGCCACGCGGCCCCCCGATCCGCCGCGCTCGATGACAACCGCAATCACGTACTGCGGGTTGTTGATCGGCGCCACCCCAACGAACAGCGCGTTGTCGACGTCTTGGATGACCGTGCCGTCCTCGCCGATGAACCCCTTGATTACCTCCCCAGTTCCGGTCTTGCCGCCGATCTGTTCGACCTTTTCGCCGAAGTTGGCGAAGGCGGTGCGGGCGGTGCCGTTGCCCCCGTTGACAACCTGTTGGAGATCTCGACGCAGCAATGCAACCGTTCGATCTCCGAGACCGACCTGGCTGACGGCGAGCGGAGTGTTTTCGAGAATCGCTCCGTCGCCCGTCTCAACCCGGTCGACCACTCTGGGCTGCCAGACCGTGCCCCCGTTCACCATCGACGCGTAGGCGTTGGCGAGCTGGAGCGGCGTTGCCAGCACCGAGCCCTGGCCGATAACGATGTTCATGACGTCACCTCCCGACCATGGCGTGTCGCGCACCAACAGAGGTGTTTCCCTCTGGGCCGTCTCGAACCAATCGCGATCGGGGATCAACCCACTTCTCTCGAAAGGGAGGTCGATACCGGTGGCCTTGTCGAAGCCGAATAGGCGAGCCCATTCTTGAAGGAGGCTCTCGTCGTAATCCGTGAGACGCCCATTCCAAACCTTCAGCGCGATCTCCCAGAAGTAGAGGTCGCACGATGCCTGCAAGCCGCCGTGGAGGTCCACTTCGCCGTGGCCGCTTTCCAGCCAGTCCCGATAGAGCTGCGGCGACCCATCCCTGAATCGGAATTCGAGCAGTCCGTCGCAAACGTATGGGTCTGCGTCGGTGCGAGCTTCCTGGGGGAAGATGGTTTCCTCGAGTGCCGCGATGTACGCGACCGATTTGAAGGTCGAGGCAGGGGCATAGACGCCCTGGATGGCGAAGTTGTTGAAGACGGCCTGCTGGTTGAGCCTCTGCCACTCTTCGTCGCTGACCCCCTCGACGAAGATGTTGGGGTCGAACCCGGGAACGGATGACATGCCTATCAGGGACCCATCGTTCGGATCGATGACCACTCCAACGGCACGAACGGGGCACCCCGGGTCGTCGTCACTGGGAACACAGCCGCCCTCTCTGTGTAGCTCGCGAGCCAACTGGAGCCCCTGGGCCAGGGAGCTGTTGAGAATCGCCTGGACGTCGGAGTCGATAGTCAAAAACACGGTTCCCCCCGGCGATGGCAGCTGTTCGCCGAGCTGCTCGAGAATCTCCCCGCGGGCGTTGATTCGATACTTGATGCGCCCGGACTCACCGCGGATCACACCGTCGTACTGACGCTCGACACCAGCTTTGCCAAGGACATCGGTCGGCTTGATGCCCGGCTTCTCCAAATCGTCGGCGTCCGGACGGCCGATGTAACCGATCACGTCGGGCGCCAACTCGCCTTCGACATACACCCGCACCGGCGTGTCGACGATCCGCACTCCCACGAAATCTTCCGGGTGTTCAGACAAGAACACGACCTGGTCGTCTGTCAGCTCCCCGACGACCTCAATGCGGTCGCCGCGATCCCTGGCTTCGTCGACCAGGGCCTTCACCTCAGCTTCCGGGAGACCCGAGAATGCGGAGAGATTGCGGACGAGTTGGGCTTCACCGTCCCGTGTGACGAGGGCCCCTTCGATCACAGCTCGCCGCACGTTGCGGTTGTCTGCCAGAAGGTTCCCGTTGATGTCTCGAATCTGGCCTCGCGGCGCCGGTGTGTCCACGAACTTGATCAGATTTGACTCTGCGGCCTCCTCGTATTCAGAGGCAGACGTGATCTGGATCGACCACATACGGAGCGTCAGCACGCCAAAGAGTGCGGCGAATGCAATAGCGAGTGCTCCTAGGCGCCAACCAAATGTCACGTCACACCAATCTCCGCACCTGGCGACCGCCCATGATCTTCGAAACGATGGGAATCAGAAGGGCCGCAATGACAACGTTGTAGAGCGAGGGAAGCACGATTTGGCGGTACCAGCCGGGGTCGGCAAAGACTTGTTGCCCAAAGAGGGTACCGGCGATCGCGAATATTGCCTGGCCGAGTACAGAAAGCGCCAGCAGGCCGGCGGCCACAACGATCACCCCGTCGTCGATGCGGCGCCGCACTCGCAGGGTTATGTAAGCGACAACCACCATCGAAATCGCCCACAGACCGATGACAGACCCGCCGAGCAGGTCGGTCAAGAGGCCGGAAGTGAATGCTACGAGGAGGGCCGGTTCGGGCTCGAGGTAGGCGGCACAAATGACGACCAGGAGCAGCACGAGGTTCGGGGATGAGCCGAAAGGCTCGATGCGGCTCTCCCCGAAGAGAGTCGTCTGCAGAACGAGGCCGCCAAGGGTGAGTAACAGCGCGTAGATGATTTGTTTGCCCGACATCAGTTGCCCTCGAAGGGATCGGGAGCATCGGGGATCGGATCCCCTGGTTCCGGTGGACCGCTGAACTCTGAAGGCAGCCAGCCAACGATGACCTTCACGAAGTCGATGCGAGTGAAATCCACAGCCGCCGTTACTTCGGTGATTAGCGAGAAGCCGGCCTCCGCCGTCGCCGACACCGCCACGCTGCCGACAACGATGCCGGGGGCAAATCGGCCGCCCTCTGTGACGATGAGGTCACCTTCATCTACGGATAGCTCTGGGTTGAACATGCGAAGGCGCAGCGGACCTGAGCCCTGACCCTCGACGATGCCCGTTTCGTTGGTGGAGAGGTCGCGCACCCCCACACCGTTGTTGGGGTCGGAGATCAACCGAACCCGGGCTCTGCTCTCTGTCGCAAAATCGACGCGGCCGACCAGTCCGTCTTCGTCGATCACTGTATGGCCCTCCACGACGCCGTCGTCTGTGCCGCGATCGATCCAGCGGATGTGGTCGAACTCAGAAGTGCCGACGGAGAAGATGCGTGCCGTCACCGCGGCAAGGTCGCCGGGCGGATCCAGGTCGTTGATGCGCTCAAGCTCCTCGAGGCGGTTCTGCAGCCCAACCACGTCCTGAACCTGAGCCTCCAGCTCCTTGATCCGATTGACCAGTCTCTCGTTCTCGTCGCGCAGCCCCGCGATGTTCGAGATTCCGTCGACAAATCCAACGATCGGCCGGGTCACGACCGATGCAGCCTGCTGAACCGGAGCAAAGAGGGACTGAGTGCCTTCACGAAGCGTATCTCCGATGCCGGCGCCCTGGGAGCGGACGTCGATCGTTGCGGTGAGGAAGGAGACGATCAGCAGGCCTATGAACAGTGAGGTGGAGCGGTCGAATCTCCGAAATGGCTCCATGACGATTCTGGGGCTCAGCTAGGCAGCCGAGAGGCTGCACTCACCGGCTATCCCCGACCGCTCGACTGCAGCACAACGTGGAGAACCTCGAATTCCTCGAGGCAAGCTCCGGAACCGAGCACGACAGACTGCAGCGGCCGCTCGGCGGTGATGATGGGCATGCCCGTCTCTTGAGCGAGGCGCTGGTTGAGGCCACGCAACAGAGCGCCGCCGCCGGTAAGCACGATGCCGCGCTCCATGATGTCGGCGGCCAGCTCGGGAGGCGTCTTGTCGAGCGTGAGCTTCACAGCGTCGACAATGGCCTGGGCAGGCTCTTCGATGGCTTCGCGAACTTCATGGGAGGAGAGGACGATCGTCTTCGGTAGGCCGGTGATGAGGTCACGGCCGCGCACCTCGGCGGCCGGCTCGTTCTCGTAGGGGTAAGCCGAACCAATCGCCATCTTGACCTGCTCGGCTGTGCGCTCACCCAGCATCAGGTTGTATTCCTTCTTTACCCAAGAGATGATCGACTCGTCTAGCTCGTCGCCGCCGATGCGAATGCTCTTGGACACAACGATGCCTCCGAGCGAAATGACGGCAACTTCAGTCGTGCCACCACCCATGTCGACGACCATAGATCCGGCAGGCTCGTGGACGGGAAGACCCACGCCGATTGCGGCGGCCATCGGCTCCTCAATGGTGTATGCCCGGCGCGCCCCGGCGTGGTAGGCGGCTTCCTCCACTGCCCTCCGCTCAACTGCGGTGATACCAGATGGCACGCAGATGACAATACGAGGACGGGCCGAGAAGCGCCGGTTGTGCACCTTGTCGATGAAGTAGCGCAGCATCTTCTCGGTGATGTCAAAGTCCGCAATGACACCATTGCGCAGGGGGCGGATGGCCTGAATGTAGGACGGTGTGCGCCCGATCATCCGCTTGGCCTCCATGCCGACCTCGAGGGGCCGATTGTCTCGTGTGTTGATGGCCACAACCGAAGGCTCGTTGAGGACAATGCCCATCCCGCGCACGAACACGAGCGTGTTCGCTGTGCCGAGATCGATAGCCATGTCTCGACCGGCAAAAGAGAAGATGTCGTTCAGCAACCTGGAAGCCTTACTCGTGGTTCAAGCCCGCGAAATACGAACACGGAGTGTAGCTCTCTGCTAGGGCTGCGGGCCAAAGGAGTTTCAGGAACGGGGAAGAAGGCCCTTCGGTATCCGGTATCCGGTATCCGGTATCCCGTATCCGGTATCCGGTATCCCGTATCCGGTATCCCGTAGGTATCCGGATACCTACCGGCTACTGGATACCTATCCGAAGAAAATGCCTAACTCGCGCTCCGCGCTCTCCACACTGTCACTGCCATGCACGATATTGAACGTGATTTCTAGGCCGAAGTCGCCGCGGAGAGTGCCGGGGGCGGCCTCGGCCGGGTTGGTCACGCCCATGATCGTGCGTGCAACGCCGACCGCGCCTTCGCCGGACCATTCCATGGCCACGACCGGGCCGGAAGTGATGAACTCGACTAGGTCGGGGAAGAATGGCTTCTCGGTGTGCTCTGCGTAATGGCGGCCGGCGAGCTCGGCGTCGATCGTCAGCATGCGCATCTTTTCGAGCTTGAGGCCCTTGCGTTCCATGCGTGAGATGACTTCACCAACAAGCCCGCGTTGGACTCCGTCCGGCTTGACCATGACGTAGGTGTTCTCAACTGCCATTCGTTTCCGTCCTTTGATCTCGAATCGGACCGGAGCTTAACGGTGGCCTACTCGGCGGATTCTGACCCCAACAGTCGGTCTCTCGCGTCGCTGACCACGTAGAGCGAACCGGTGACTACCACCATGTCTTCTTCGGCTGAGACGTGGAGCGCCTCGGTAACGGCTTGTGCCACCGGCGTGACTTCTTCAATGGAGACTTCGTCACCAAACGCCTGCCGAACTCCGGCGGCCACGTCTGCCGTCGGAATGGCCAATTGATCGTCTGCTGCGGTCACGATGACCTCGTCAAACATCCCATTGAGAGGCTCGAGCAGCTCGGCCACCTCGCGTTGTCCGCGGAATCCGACAACAAGCAGGCGCCGCGTTTCAGGGAATTCTGCCGCGAGTGTGGCGGCGAGACCTCCGAGGCCCTGTGCGTTGTGGGCGCCATCAACGAGCACGAGCGGTCGACGGCCCGCGACCTCGAGCCGGCCCGGAGAGCTCATCGAGGCCGTTGCAAGCGTCAACAGTTCCTGATCTAGAGCTTGGTCGAAGAAGCTCTCGGCGCTCACGATCGCCGTGGCCAGGTGGTCGACCTGGTGGCGCCCATGCAATGGGAGGTAGAGATCCTCGTAGGTGCCAAAGAGGCCTTCAACCGTGCATTGCCAGCCACCGATGGCCTTCTCGACTTGGGTGAGCTGGAAGTCGGCGCCGGAGCGGAGCCATTTGGACCCTGTGTTTGCAACCTGCGCCGTTATCGGGCCTTCGGCAGCGGCCGGCAGCGGCCCGGTGATCAGCAGTCCGTCCTCCTTGACGATCGCTGCCTTCTCTCCCGCAATGGCGGAGATCGAGTCGCCCAAGTACTCCATGTGGTCCATTGCTATGCCGGTGATCACAGAGACTGCTGCGTTCACGACGTTCGTGGCGTCCCAGCGCCCCCCGAGGCCGACTTCGACCACTGCGGCGTCCACTCCGGCAGCGGCGAATGCCTGATATGCAATCGCCACCGTCGTCTCGAAGTAGGTGAGCGACGTGTCGGCTTCAGTCTCATAGTGCTCGATGAACGGCGCCACGTCGGCGACAGCTTGGGTGAACTCTGCTTCGTCGAGGTGGCGGCCACCGACGGTGTAGCGATACTCGATGGCGTGCAGGTGCGGGGAAACGTAGGTGCCCGTCCGAGACCCGGCTGCCGTCAAGATGCCGTCGATCATCCGCACCGTGGTCGTCTTGCCGTTGGTGCCCGCAACATGGATCGTTGGATAGGAGTCTTGCGGATTGGTCATGATCTGCAGCGCCGCCGTCACTCGCTCGAGCCCCGGATTGACGCCGTGGCCGATGCGGGCGTCCAAAAACGCGACCGCCTCTCCGTAGCTCTCGATCAGATTGGGGCTGATGGCCATTGTCAGCAGCCGAGCTGCTCGAGCTGGCTGTGCAACCGCTCCAGCGTGGCGGTGAACTCGGCTGCTTTGGCCCGCTCTTTGTCGACGACCTCGGTCGGAGCCTTGTCGACGAAATTGGAATTGGCGAGCTTGCCCTCGGTTGCCTCGAGCAACCCTGCGGTTTCGGCGATTGCTTTGCGAAGCCGCGGGCACTCCGCATCGGCGTCGATCAGCCCGGCGAGGGGCACGTAAGCGTGCACTCCCCCGGCATCAATGCGGGCGTAGCCGCTCTCATTGTCTGGCGCAGCCATCGTTGCTTCGACCCGGCCGATACCGGCCAGCTGTTCGGCCCACCAGTCGGCGACCAAGGCGTCGGTGTCGTCGATGTAGGCGGTCAGCTGCTTGGCTCCCAGGTTGTGCTCGGCGCGAAAACGACGGATACCGACGATCAAGTCCTGCAGAGCCTCAATGCCAGGCGGAGTGTCGTAGGTGGGAGGCTGCGGCCAGCTAGACGTGACGACAAGACCCTCGCCGACGAGTTCCGACCACAGTTCCTCGGTGACAAACGGGATTACCGGATGCAGCAGCTTGAGCAGGTCGCGCAGGACAACACCGAGCGTTTGTTTGGTGGCGGCAGCTCTTGCATCGTCCTTCAGCGGCGGCTTCGCCATCTCCAGGTACCAGTCGAACACCTCGCTCCACGCAAAGTTGTAGATCAAGCCGACGGCGTCCGAGAACTTGTACTCGTCGAGGTAGCGATCGTACTCGACCGTCACTGCGCCAAGCCTGGACAGGATCCACCGGTCCACTGGTGACGGATCGTCCGGGTAGCCGCCGTCGGCCGGCACTTTGCCGACATCAACATGGTCCACCGCAAACCGCAAAGCGTTCCAGAGCTTGTTGCCGAAGCGGCGGGCCGCATCGACCCACTCCTCCTGGTAGGGGACATCCTGGTTCTGCGCGGCCGCCTGCAGCAGCGCCATCCGTAGCGGGTCGGCACCGTAGTTCTCAACGAGCACCAGCGGATCGACTGAGTTGCCGAGGCTCTTCGACATCTTGCGCCCGTCTTCGGCTCGTACCAGGCCGTGAATCGGGATGTCGCGAAATGGCACCTCCCCCGTGAAGTGAATGCCCATCATCAACATGCGGGCCACCCAGAAGGAGATGATGTCATAGCCGGTGACCAGGACGCTGGTTGGGTAGTGCCGCTTTAGGTCTTCGGTCTCGTCTGGCCACCCGAGCGTCGAGAATGGCCACAGCGCCGAGGAGAACCAGGTGTCGAGAACGTCCTCGTCTTCGTGGACGGCGCCGCCACATTTCGGACACTCGTAGAGATCCTCGCGAGAGACGACCACGTCGTCGCAGGCGTCGCAATACCAGGCTGGGATGCGGTGACCCCACCACAGTTGGCGGCTGATAGTCCAGTCCCTCAGATTCTCCATCCACCGCAGGTAGTCGTTCTCCCACCTGGTGGGAATAAACGTGGCCTCGCCGTTCTTGACGGCATCCATGGCCGGGTCGGCCAGGGGGCGGACCTTCACGAACCACTGCAGAGACAGCATCGGCTCGACGACCGTCTTGCACCGCGAGCAGTGCCCAACCGAATGAGTGTGGTTTTCGATCTCGCCGAGCAGCCCTTCTTCACCGAGTGCTGAGACGACAGCGGCGCGAGCGGCAAACCGGTCCATGCCTGCGAAGCGGCCACCGGCCTCAGTGATCTTGCCTTCCCCGTCTATCACCTGAATCGGTTCCAGGTCGTGGCGCTGTCCGATCTCGAAGTCGAGTGGATCATGAGCCGGCGTGACCTTGACGGCACCGGTGCCGAACTCGAGCTCGACGGCATCGTCTGCCACAACCGGGATGTCCCGATCCATCAGCGGCAGGCGGACCGTCCGTCCAATGACGGCCTGGTAGCGCTCATCGTCGGGGTGGACCGCCACCCCCGTGTCGCCCAACATCGTCTCGGGCCGGGTCGTTGCCACTTCGATGTAGCCGTCCCCGTCGGTGAACGGATAGCGGATGTGGGTGAGCGTGCCCTGCTCTTCTTGGTGCTCCACTTCGATGTCCGAGATTGCCGTGTGGCAGCGGGGGCACCAGTTGATGATGCGATTCCCCCGGTAGATCAACCCCTCTTCGTACAGGGTGACGAAGACCTCGCGGACCGCTTTCGAGAGGCCCTCGTCGAGGGTGAATCGCTCTCGGGTCCAATCGCAAGACACGCCAATGGCCCGCAACTGCTTGCTGATGATGCCGTGGGACTTGTCTTTCCAAGCCCACACCTGCTCGACGAATCTCTCCCGGCCCAGCTCGTGGCGGTCGAGGCCCTCCTTGGCAAGCTCGCGCTCCACCACGTTCTGAGTCGCAATCCCGGCATGATCTGTGCCGGGCAGCCACAGCGCAGCGAAGCCCTGCATGCGCTTGCGGCGGATGATGGTGTCCTGGATGGTGTTGTCCAGGGCGTGGCCCATGTGGAGAACGCCGGTGACGTTCGGAGGTGGGATGACGATGGTGAACGGCTCACCATCGGGGTTGACCTCAGGCCGAAATGAGCCCGAGTCCTCCCAGACCGGATACCAGCGCGCTTCGATGTCCTGCGGCTCGTACGTTGGCTTCATCAGTACCTGTCATTGTCGGGGCCTCAGTTGGGGATGTGGAGTATACGCGGCAGTGGGTATCCGGTATCCCGTATCCGGAACTGGGTCCAACGAATCCTGCTGAAGATGCACAGCAAAGAGCCCGGGCTGCTGCCCGGGCCTTGCTTGCCTGTCGAGTTCCCCCCTAAAGGACTCGACGCGCCCTACCCCATCCTGGGAAAAATGCCTTCCAACCCCTAGAGGGATGTTGTGGGTTCCCGGGAGCGCTGCTCCCGGGAGGCCCACCCCCAGTCCCCCTGCTTGCCCGAACCGAGGATCAATGACCCGCTTGGTGCGGAATCTGAGAGTGTGAGGAGAGATTCACGCTCTCAGAACTTGAGTATCGGGGTCTCATGGAAGTTCCGACAGACACAAAACCCGACGTCACAGGGTGACTAGTCATGAGCGCCTGCGGCGCTGTACTGAGTATCAGGTATCAAGTATCAACTATTGCCGTGGTCGACATCGAGCTGCTCTGCCCACTTAGGCTTCCTATTGACGAATGTGAGGAGAGGTTGTGGGGTCTATTCGGGTTGATGCTGGTCTTCTGATTCCGGGGCGCGGCGAGCCGATCGGCAACGGGTCTGTCGTGATGGAGGGGGCGCGGATTTCGTACGTCGGTCCGACCGACGTTGCACCGGCCGCCGACTCGGTTACATCGGTGCAGACCGTCATGCCGGGGATCTGGGAATGCCACGCCCACTTCGTAGGGTTGAGCGACCCAGACGTACTGCCGGGATCGCTGCGCACACCGGTCGCTGAGATGGCGGCCAGGGCCACCCGGGACCTGCAGACACTGCTCATGGCCGGAATCACGTCTGCGCGCGAGCCCGGTGGGCTTGGCATAGATCTCAAACACGCAGTCAACGACGGTTCCGTGATTGGGCCGTCGATCTACTCGGCCGGGAAAGTCTTGTCGACAACGGGAGGCCATGCCGACGTCCACGCCTATCCACTGGACTTTGTCGCCAACCATCCCCACGCCCTCGGCGCAATCTGCGATGGAGTTCCGGAGTGTCTCAAGACGGTGCGAGACAATCTTCGTCGTGGCGCCGATCTGATCAAGGTGTGTGCCTCGGGTGGCGTGATGAGTGAGATCGACCACCCTATCCATCAGCAGTTTTCAGCCGAAGAGCTGAAAGCGATCGTCGAAGAAGCAGCACGGGCGGAACGGGCAGTGGCCGCCCACTGCCACGGCAAGCCGGGGATCATGGCCGCCATCGAAGCGGGTGTGAAGACGATCGAGCACGGGTCATATCTGGACGAAGAGGCGGCCGACGCAATGGTCGAGACGGACACGATGCTGGTGCCGACCCGCTTTGTAGTCGCCGAGCTCCTCAAGATGGAGGACGTGCTACCGCCCCATGGCTACCGCAAAGGCGTGATGGTGTCGGAGCATCACGAGCGAGCGATGAAGATTGCCGTTGCTGCTGGCGTCAAGATGGCAACCGGCACAGACATCATTATCAGCGGCGACCTCTTCAAGAAGGCAACGCGCGAGATCGTCTACCTCATCGAGGCCGGGCTGCCGCCCATCGATGCCATCGAGGCCGCAACGGCCAACGGGCCGGACACGCTGGGAGCCCAGGCTCCCCTATCCGGCCAACTCAAGGAGGACTACGACGCCGACGTTATCGCCCTCGACTTCAACCCGCTCGAGGACTGGGCCAAGTGGGGAGATCCAGATCGCGTGATCCACGTTTGGAAGGGCGGGGCGCCGGTCAAGGCGTAGCTTTGGGCGAGGCGTAGCATCGACAAGTGCGACGAACTCTGCTGGCCCTCCTTGCATTCTCGGTATCCGCTGCCGCCTGCGGATCAGCAACCGAGAGTCCTGACACATCCGATGTCGTCACCACCATGCCATCTTCCACGACAGCGCCCGACGAACCGAGCGAGCTCGACCTCATCGTGCTGCCGGGCGCCACGGGTCAGCTGCCCCCCGACGTCACCGTCGGATGCCGGGCGGGGCCCACGTTCCCGGCGGCTTCCCTTGCCTCAGTCACGCCGATCGAGGCCCCGGGTTACGAGTTCGTCGTCGACGCAATCGATCCGTTTCTCGGTGACGAAGAGGGTCAATTCTGGCCGCAGTCGGGTTGGCAGGTCCTGTACGAGTCGAGCGACGAAGTTCTGATCGTCCATTTGGTCAATGGCGAGAGAAGTCGTGACGCCGTTGCCTCGTTCATGACGGTTGAGCGGCGCGGTGAAGGCTGGGTCTGGGGAGGCTCGAGCGCTGGCACGAATTGCAGGCTGACAACAAGCATTCCGGCCGGCTTGAACCGAGTTGAGTGGCGTCTAGATCCCAACGTCGCGGTAGGCCCTGACAGCACCGTCATTGATGTACTGGCCCGCGAGTTGGAGTGTGCGAGTGGCCAACCGATGGGAGGTCGCCTCCTCGATCCGGACGTCGTAATTACAGATGAGGCGGTGTATATCGCGTTCGCCGCATTGCCGGACGGCCAGGAAGACCACAATTGCCAAGGGAATCCAGAAGTTCGGGTCGCAGTTGAGTTATCCGAACCGCTTGGCGACCGCAAGATCAGGAATGGCCTGACTGTTGCCGGCTTCTTGGGGGACTACATCGGAGACGCGTTCCGCTGAGTAGGCAGGCGCCGGCAACGCCCGAAGCGGGCGGAGGACTAAGCCGAGAGGTCCTCGATCTCGTCCTTGCCGATGTCCTGGATCGGTACGAGCGTCGGGTTGACACGCTCCCGGACGACGTCTTCGTCGATGTGTACCTGGGCAACGTCGGCACGAGCCGGCAGCTCGTACATGGTCTCGAGGAGGACTTCCTCCATGATGGCCCGCAGTCCCCGAGCGCCGGTGCCGCGCATCAGCGCCTGCTCGGCGATTGCGCGAAGAGCACCTTCACTGAGGTGAAGCTCCACGCCGTCCATCTCGAAGAAACGTGCGTATTGGCGGGTGAGGGCGTTTTTCGGTTCGGTGAGAACCTGGACGAGGTCCTCGAGATCTAGGTCGTCGACGGTAGCCACGACCGGCAGCCGTCCAATGAACTCTGGGATGAGGCCGAATCCCATCAAGTCCTCAGGAAGCACCTCGGACAACATGGCGGAGTCACGGTCGGCGGTTGAGCGCACCTCAGCTCCGAAACCGACCGTCTTCTTGCCGATGCGATTCGAGATGACCTCTTCGAGGCCGGCGAATGCACCGCCGCAGATGAACAACATGTTGGCTGTGTCGATCTGGAGAAACTCTTGATGGGGGTGCTTGCGGCCACCCTGCGGAGGCACTGAAGCAATTGTGCCTTCCAGAATCTTGAGCAAGGCTTGCTGGACTCCCTCGCCAGACACGTCACGGGTGATCGATGGGTTCTCGGCCTTGCGGGCGATCTTGTCGATCTCGTCGATGTAGATGATGCCGGTCTCGGCTCGTTTGATGTCGAAGTCGGCAGACTGAATCAGTTTGAGCAGGATGTTCTCGACATCCTCGCCGACGTAGCCGGCCTCGGTGAGTGCGGTGGCGTCGGCGATGGCGAAAGGCACGTTGAGGAGCCGGGCCAATGTCTGCGCCATCAAGGTCTTGCCGGAACCCGTGGGCCCAACCATGAGGATGTTGGACTTCTGCAGCTCGACATCGTCTTCTTTGGTGCGAACGCCGGCGCGCACTCGCTTGTAGTGGTTGTAGACCGCCACCGAGAGGACCTTCTTGGCACGTTCCTGGCCGACGACGTAGCCGTCGAGGAACTGATAGATCTCGTGCGGCTTGGGGAGCTCTTCGAAGCCCACCTCTTGGGTGTCGCTCAGTTCCTCTTCGATGATCTCATTGCAGAGATCGATGCACTCATCGCAGATGTACACGCCTGGCCCGGCGATCAACTTCTTGACCTGCTTCTGCGATTTGCCGCAGAAGCTGCATTTCAGAAGCTCTGATCCCTCGTATTTCGCCAAACCCTGGTTCTCCCTGCTACACCGTGTGGACGGACTTCCTAGCCGGCCACTGCCTCGAGTGAACGACCCGCAAGTATTTCGTCGATGACACCGTACTCCTGTGCCTCCGCTGCGCTGAGCCAATAGTCGCGTTCCGTGTCGTCCTGCACACGCGCAAGCTCCTGGCCCGTATGCATCTGCAGGATCTGGTTGATCTCTTCGCGAGTCTTCAGGATCTCGCGAGCGTGGATCTCGATATCGGTCGCCTGACCACCAACTCCCGAAACATGTGGCTGGTGCATCATGATGCGCGCGTGCGGCAATGCGAAGCGTTTGCCTTTCGCTCCGCCGGCTAGAAGCACGGCGGCCGCTGAAGCGGCAAGGCCCATGCAGTAGGTGGCGACATCCGGCTTGACGAACTGCATCGTGTCGTAAATGGCCATCAGCGCATACGTAGAACCACCCGGCGAGTTGATGTACATCGAAATGTCCTTGTCCGGATCCTCACCCTCGAGATGAAGCATCTGGGCCATGATCACATTGGCGACGCCGTCGTCGATTGGGGTGCCGAGAAAGACGATCCGCTCCTTGAGCAAACGGCTGTAGATGTCGAACGCTCGCTCTCCCCTGGGGGTTTGCTCGACGACGGTGGGGACGAGATAACTCATTACAACTCCTGTGCGGGACTAAGCCCGCAATTCTCTGGCCCGTGACTATTTATCGGCTTCATCTGTTGAATCTTCATCAGCTTGCTCGGCACCGTTTTCGCGATCTGCCCGTGAGCCAGCTGCGGCGCCTTCCGTCTCCTCAGCCTCGTCTCCGTCGACGTCAGAATCGTCAGCTGTCGCTTCCTCTTCGTCTTCGTAACCGGGAGGAGTCAAGTCCACCGGCTCTCCGTCTGCGTTGACCGGACTGGCCTGTTCCAGGATGTGGTTCAGCGCCTTCCTCCGCAGGATATCACCGGCTAGTGCCACAACTTGCCCACTCTGCGCTAGAGCCTTCTTTACTTCGATCACATCCTCGCCTGATTGGGCAGCGAGTCCTTGGATGGCGCCTTCCAGCTCTTCTTCTTCGACCGTGATCTCATTGGCGGTGGCGACGGTGTCGAGCAGGATGCGCGACTTGATCGATTCGGTGGAACGCTCCCGAAGCTCGGCGAGGAATTCCTCCTGATCCTGACCGGTGATCCGCAGGTAGTTGCCAAAGTCGATTCCCTGACTCTCGAGGCTATGCGCCAGGTTGTGGAATGCGTTCTCCATTTCCGCATCAACCAGAGCCTCCGGCAGCTCGATGTCCATCTCGGTAACCAGCTCGTCCATGAGCGTCTCGCGAAACTGCTGGCCGGCGACGCTCAGCTTCATGGAGTACAGGTTCTCCTGAAGCTGTTCTTTCAGCTCGGCGACCGTTTCGAACTCCGTGACGTCGGACACCCACTCGTCATCCACCTCGGGAAGCTTCTTACCCTTTACCCCCTTGACGAGCACGCTGAGAGTGACCTCTCCTGTGTGATCAGTGAATCCGGGGGGCAGGACGCCTGGGCCCTTACGAATATCCCCGGCGCTCGAGCCCATCACGAGTTCATCGAGTCCGCCGAGGAAGGACTGCGAGCCGACCTCGTAGAGGAGGTCATCCGCCGAAGCGTCTTCGATCTGTTTGTCACCATCGAGCGCCGTGATGTTGATCATGACGAAGTCGCCTTCGTCCGCCGCCCGCGCAACGTCCTCCAGCTCGGCGAACTGGGAGCGCAGCCGATCGATCTGATCATCGACCTCCGAGTCATCGACCTCCGGAATCTCAACTTCGACCTTGCGGTTGTCGAAATTGGGTACCTCGTCGATCGTCGGCCACAGCGTGATGCGAACATCTACCTCGACTCCTCCATCGTCGAGATCGCGCATGTTCTCGACGCGGGGTGTGGTGACCGGAGCCAGCTCCTCTTCACGTAACGCCTCGCTCACGGCACCCGGCAATGCCTCATCGATTGCCTCAGAGCGCAGCGCCTCGGCACCGACCATGCGCTCGACGACGGCGCGCGGTGCCTTCCCCGGCCGAAAGCCCTTTATCTTCATGTCCTGTGACAGCTTGCGAGCCGCCGCAGTCTTGGCGTCGTCGAGTTCGCTCTCCGCGAGCGTGAGCTTGAGCATGCGCTCGAAAGGGCCCGCCTCGGTCATCTGGGTTTCCATCGATTCCTCTTGTCAGGGTGTACACATTTGCCGGCCGGCCACGCAGATTTGCGAGGCCGGCCGCTATTGGGGTGACCGACGGGATTTGAACCCGCGACTTCCTGGACCACAACCAGGTGCTCTAACCGGACTGAGCTACGGCCACCATGATCCCCCGTAGGGATTCGCGCCCCCGGAAGGATTCGAACCCTCGGCCAAGAGCTTAGAAGGCTCCTGCTCTGTCCACTGAGCTACGGGGGCTTAGTTCGATCCTCGAGG
The DNA here is from genome assembly GCA_024638645.1 of Actinomycetes bacterium. GTDB lineage: Bacteria > Actinomycetota > Acidimicrobiia > Spongiisociales > UBA5794 > JAHEJX01. The sequence goes on along the minus strand of JAHEJX010000213.1, from coordinate 70,143 downwards.
GATCGGAGCGGGTGAAGGGAATCGAACCCTCATAGCCAGCTTGGAAGGCTGGAGCTCTACCATTGAGCTACACCCGCGGGCGCGATGGGGCAGGATAGTTGCGGCGGCACGGCGTGCAGCCGCGATCGGTACGGGTGGGGAACGCACCTTGCGGTGAGGCTCGCGAGGCGTAATACCTACCACGAACAACGTAGGTGGCTTCGTGTAGCTTCAACTGAATGGATCGCAAGCAACGTACGATCTTCCTGGCAATCGGTGCAGCGCTACTCGCATTGATCGTCATCGTTGTCCTTATCAACTCAGGCGGCACCGACACCGCCATTCCGACGACGACAGCCTCCACCGTGACCGGCGCCGCGTCGAGCACAACGACGGGGCCCACGGCGACTACCACGCCACTCGACTTCAGTGGGCTGAGCGACCTCAGCGGCGTATACGTCGGGCAGTGGGACTCGGCAACATTTGGTGGCGGCGGAGCCAGCATTGCAATCGACGTCAATGTGCCCACAGGGACAATTGGCGTCGAGTTCGGCCTCGAAGGGCAATTGCTCGAAACACTGATCACTCAGATAGCACCAACCGATGGGGCAGTGAACGTCATGGGTGGAGTGGACGCAGTCTTCACGGAGAGCGGTACGGCTTCTGGAACCGGCACCATTGTCGGCGACTACGAAATGACGTTGTCCTCTTCCGGAGAAGTCGTGATGACGGCCGGTGACGTGCCTGGGCCCCACGTTGACGAAATCGAAGTTGGCGGCACTCTGGAGCCGGATTGCTTCACTCTTGATTACCGGATCACGTTTGAAGGAACAGACACTGTGTTCGAGGGATCGATCGAACTGTGCCGTACCGAGGACGGCGGGATCATCATTGATGACGATGGCACAGCAGTGCCTACACAGACATTTGCTGAATACAACCTCCAAGTCTTGGACCAATCGGCCGTCGACGCAGTAGGCGGCGTCGGCATGGCTACCGCGAGCCTCATCTTCGAGTGCGCTGATGGCCGTTGCGACGGCTCAATTGCAATTGGCCAGATCACCTATCCGGATGGGACCGCTCAACGCGGCGGCTTTCGCGAGTTCACATATGACTCAGACGCGGGAACATACGTTTTCGACGAGACTCTGGCGGGCTCGTGTGAGCGGGAGCGCTGGTACGGCACAATCACTCCGACCGGTTTTGATGACCGCGGACCGACCGCGTTTCGTTTCTCAGGCGGCCACGATGGATCCGGCGGTTGCGATTACCAATTGGTGTACGAGATAAGCGCCACCAGGGTTTCGGTCTCGCCCTGAGCCAAGCAGTACTACATTCCTCGCCTACGGGCTGTGGCGCAGCTTGGCAGCGCGCCTGCTTTGGGAGCAGGAGGTCGTCGGTTCAAATCCGACCAGCCCGACAAACGACGAGCAGCGGCTCCGCCGCCGGCTTTGGGAGCAGGAGGCCGAGGTTACAAACCCCCGGATCCCCACATTCGACTGACCGCTCTCCAACCGCCGTGAACCCTACACAAACGGAAATGCCCAACAAGCTCCGTAGGGCGCCGGCTGCCCATCACCCGCCAACCCTTGACAGGTTCAAATCCGACCAGCCCGACAAGACGGAGCGAGCTGAGCGTGCACGCATCGCGAGCGCGGTTCGCGACCACCTCAGATCCCCGCTACCGCTCTAAGGCCGGCAACTAGCTATCGGTATCCAGTATCTGGTCTCCAGATGCCGGCTCGGTCTGGGTACCTAGCTACGCAATACCTAACAACTCATACCGAGTACTGCGCACTCATGGTGCGGCCATCTAAGGGCCCATCTCTGGAGAATCGTTCGCCGATTGCGCGCAACGTCGGCATGTGATCTGCCGCCACGAAGTCGAGTCGGCCGGTGATATCGGACATCGGGAGAGAGCACTCCCAACGCATTGAGCAAGGCCCAGTCGGTACATTTCGAATGTGAACGAGAGAAACATCTCACTGCGCAAGGCAATGACCAAGGCCGTGCTTGCGTTAGTGGTCGTCGTGGCGGTAGCGACGGCCTGGCTCTCGATTCGCGAGGGGATCTTCGCTCCCCGCGCCTTCATGCTCGTGATCCTCATGCTGGGAGGCAACAACACTCTGCTCGATCTGTCGACGTCGCATACCGACACGCAGGTCTTGTCCACGGTGATGTCGGTCGTCCGCATCTTCGTGGTGGCGTTGGCCGCGGCCACCATCCTCGACTTCATCTTGCGGCAGCGTCTCCCCATGCTCTACACACGAAGGAGCAAACGAATGCAGAACCACGTAATCGTCTGCGGTCTTGGTCAACTCGGATATCGGGTGGCCGGGGAGCTGCAGCGCTTTGACACCGAGTTCACCGTTGTCGAGATTGACTCATCCGGGCCCTTCGTAGCATCGATAACCGACCTCGGGATCCCGGTGTTGTTCGGCGATGCGCGCAAGACGGAAGTATTGATGAAGGCGGGGCTCGAACGCGCCTCCGCGGTGATTGCATGCACCGATGACGACCTGGCGAATGTGGAGATAGCGCTCGACGCCAAAGAGGTTCGCCCTGATATCCGCGTAGTTCTGCGCTCGTTCGATCAGAACATGGCCTCCAAGATCGTCAACAGCTTTGACATACAGGCCGCCTTCAGCGCGACTGCACTTGCCGCGCCGGCTTTCGCCGCGGCTGCCGTCGACCCCTCGGTTCAGGACAGCTTCTATGTGGAGGACGTCCTCTTCGTTCACTCCCGGTTCTGGGTACCGAAAGGCTCGTCGATTCAGCGTAAGTCGATCTGGGACCTCTGGGGGAAGTTCAATGTGAATGTGCTCGGCTTCACTGACAGTGCCGGAGTCGCCACGCGTCACCCGGGACCCACTGTCCACGTTCCCGCCGAGTCGACCGTCGACGTCGTTGGGCCGTACGATCATGTGCAGCGGCTCCAGGCGGATCACGGGATCATCGACCCGAGAGCGCGTGTCAAACACAAGGGGACCGCCGACGGCGGTGCGGAGCGCAAGGGGAGTCAGCGTTTGCTGCGCCGAACGCCCAAGGCGTCGGCGCGCCGTTCCTGAGCGGCCGGCGTTTGTAGTGCGGGCGGAGGGACTCGAACCCCCACGGGCAGTGCCCACCAGGACCTAAACCTGGCGCGTCTTCCAATTCCGCCACGCCCGCAAATTGAGGAAGGTTCGAGAATTCGAACCCCGGAGTGGGTCGCGTGGGACTTGAACCCACAACCTTGAGCTTAAGAGGCTCCTGCTCTGCCAAATTGAGCTAGCGACCCGTCGGGGAGGTTAGCAACGGCGCAAGCCCGTCGATCCATCCGCTGTAGTAATGGAATAGATCGGAGCTTCGCCGCACAATCACGGCGCACACTCCAGCCGGGAGGTGGTTCTTTCGATGACCCGTTCCTTCAGGCTTGATGAAAGTCTTGTAGAACCGTGGCTCGATCATGCCCAGTTCTGTTTCCCAGAATCGCCGTGCAGCTGGTTCGTCGTTGCCGTAGTGAAGGTTGAGCTTGAGCACGTATTCCGGTTCCGATCGGAGAAATGCGTCGACCCAATTCACAAACAGGCGCAGTATGCGCGGATCGCTGTTGGCGAGAGAGAGGCGATTGCTGGTCTTGGCGCCCTCGGCCCAATACATCGTGGTGCCGGCAAGCCAAAGCGGCTCAGATAGGAGCTGAGGAACCTGCGCCGCTGCGTCTTGCCGGATCGCAGCGATCTGATCCCGCCGCCGCCATTGGGTGTCTCGCGGTACACCCAGCGCGGAGCGAGTCCGCCGAGCGATCGCCGCCACTTGGTCCTCCGTCAGCTCAACGCCTGCGCACCAACCCGACAAGGTCCCCTTCGGCACAGGGATTACCTTGCGGATTTCCGAATACGTCCACCCCAATCGACGCAGAGCACGGCCAATCTCGGCCCGTTCCCAACGAGTTAGGTCCTCCCACTCCGTCGCCTGCGCCAGCAACGCATGCGGAGCCGTGGGTTGCATAAGGCCAAGGTATCAGCGGGTTATGACACGTAATGTCCGGACCATGGATCTGGAGAGAATCGGCGTCGGCCGCCTTGGCGACGTTTTTGCCTGGAAGGATGGCCTGGCGCTCAAGTTGTATCGGTCACCCGAGCGAAACGCAAACGCTCAGCGCGAGGCTGCAGCGACGATGGCCGTTGTGGCGGCCGGCGTGCCAGCCGCCAGATGCCATGGGACAGTCATGGTCGACGGCCGTGTCGGGTTGATTCTCGATCGCCTGCCCGGCCCGCTGATGGCAGACATCGTCTTCGACGAAGGCGCGCGCGCCATGAGGGGCCTCGCCGAGCTGCAGTGCCGCATTCACGACCTGACCGCCACCGGATTCGTCTCCATGAAGGAGGCCCTGGAAGCCAGGATCAAACACGCAGTGCCACCGGAGATGCTGGAGCCGGTGCTGCGCCGGCTCGCCGAGCTGCCCAACGGCGAGTCCATTCTGCACAGCGATCTGCACGTCCTCAATGTCATGCTGGGAAGTGACGGCACCTGGGTAGCGATCGACTGGGACCGCGCCATTACCGGACCTCACCACTACGGAGTCGCGAGGTCGCTATTCCTGATCACAGAAGCCGACCTCGGCGACCTAGAGCCAGTGCCCGGCATAACCGAGGAACGTCGCCGCCTCGGCGAAATCTACATCCGCCACTACGGCGAACAACGTCGGCTGGATCGGGAAGAGCTCGCCGCCTGGCGCCTTCCGGTCTTGGCTGCTCGTCTCGACGAACCAATCGCGGCCGAGCGCGCCTATCTGCTTCGGGAGATCGAGGATGAGATCAGCGGCCGCTGACGGGGGCTTCCTTTCCGCAACCGGAACAAAGGCTTTATGCCCTGGCGAACCACACGCACCGATTGCGATGCTTAGGTGAGAAAGGAATAGGAAACCATGATTGCATTCATTCCCCCGACCACGGGCTTAGTCGTGCTGGCTGGGATCGTCGCGATGTTCGTTTTCGAGTTCCTCAGAATCAAGAGATCACAAAACGTCGACAAATCCCATCACACCAAGAGTTGATCAAGGCCCGATCGGGCTGATCCGTACGAATTCTGGCTGAGCCGGATCGGTGTTCTCGATGACGATGTCGGCGTTGGCCATGGGGTTGACCGCCGTGTGGTAAAGCGCCTGGCCGGGCTCGTACCTCCTCAGGTAACGGTCTGTTGTTTCCTCGCCGTAGAGGACCGAGTCGCGGTGTACGCCGCGCGCTCTCGCCGCTCCCTGCTCGACAAATAGGTAGATCCAACAGTCCCAGTAGCCGGCGAGTTCCGGGCGACCCATGAATATGCCGTCAACTAGCACAATCGCGCTTTCGCCGACATCGACCGCCTCTACCTCAACTGGAGAGTCCGTGGCGTGGTCGAATACCTGCGGCGTGATCGATCGATCGCCGGGACGGCGGATCGGATCGAGCACCAGCGTCCTGAACGCCGCGTAGTCGAAAGAGTCCTCGTAATAACTGACGGCCGGGGCGATCTCCGCACGTTGGTAGCGAACGTGGGCCGGGTTGTGGAACCCGTCGATAGAGACTTGGACGACCTCGGCGGCCGCGTTGCGAAGCATCGCTGCCAAGACATCCGAGAAGGTCGTCTTCCCCGCGGCGTCAATGCCGTCGATGGCAACAAGGACCGGTTTGCCCACGGATCTGGCGCGAATCCACGCCGCCAGCTCAGAAAAAACGCCCTCTTGCCTCTCGAAGGCGGTCACTTCGTCCGGTCGCGCACCACGAGAACGACAGTGAGGGCGACCCCGCCGAGAATGGCAAAGAGGTTGGCAACCGCTCTACTGAAGACGAAGTACGAGACCACGGACCCGATGACGGTCGCCCACAGAACCGTGCTGGGCAGGGGGAGGATCCAACCAGCTAGCCGTGGCCGATCGTCGGTCACCGCATCTTCTTGCGCGGAACATCGGCCGCCTTCAGCACCTTGCCTTCGGCGTCGACGATGCCGGCCTTGCTCCCCAGAGAGAGAGTGTTGGCGGCAAAGAGATCTTCGCGATTGATCGCGACCCAGCGATAGCCGTCGACCTTCTTGATCCTCTTGAACGCGGCCTTGAACTCGTTGGGATCCGCGGCGATGACGACATAGCCTTTTTCACATACGAGATCGGCGGCGCCGGACTCGTCGGGCCTGGCTGCCATTACCTGCGCGATGGCGGACGTGAGTCCGGATTGATCGAGACGGGCCATTAGTGCTCCTCCGATTGCATGATCTGGCGCATGATCGCAACGATATCGTCTGCGCCTTCGCCCTCGACGGTTAGTTGGACTGTGTCGCCCGTGTTTACCCCCAGTGCCAGCACCGACATGATGCTCTTGGCATTGGCGGCCTTCTCCCCCTTCTGAATGCGGACTTCGGCGGGTGACGCTTTGGCGGCCTCGACGATTTCCGCTGCAGGCCGGGCGTGGAGTCCAGCAGGGTTTGTGATGACGATTTCCTCGGTGATCAAAGAGATCCCCCTTCTAGTACTCAGTTCATTCATTCTTCCTTCAATCTGCTCATAGAGGCTGCCGCCCGCCTTGACCCCACAGTGGTCGACGATCAGACTCTCCCAACCCTGCTCTTCCAAGGCGGCCAGAAGGCGATCAATGCCCTCGATGTCAGGGGCGCTCAAACCGAGCGCGGCGGCTACGGCATCCGCGAAGGGGGCCGTGTCCAGACCGACCTCCTCTGCTCCGTTGGCGGGTGCCAGGACTCTTTCTCCGGCGGCAAGCTTGTCGAGAGGATTCCGCGCGACCCGCCGGGATTGGTCGGGAAGAGAATCATCGGAGAACCGACCGAGCGATCGGGCGCAGTACGCCTGCAGCTCTGAGGTTTCGAACTCGTCGCTTCGCGTTGCGAGTACCTGAGCCATTGTTCCGCCGATAGCGGCAACGACATCCCTGACAGAGTCGTCGGCCATGGCCTCGTGAATGTGTTCGTGGCCCCGCCGCAGCCCAAGCCAAGCCGCCACGGCGTGGAGGCCGTTGACAAGCCAGAGTTTGCGGAGCTTGTAGGCGTCAAGGTTCTGGGTGAAAACGATCGGCCCCTCCGGTATCGACCCGAGCCAATCGGTGCGGTCCACCACGAACTCGAACCCGGCTTCCACTTCCACGATACGACTGCCCGGCGCACCAGGCACGATCCGGTCAACGACCACGTTGGGGAATCCAACACCATTTACTGCCGCATCGCCAACGGCTTCGATCACATGATCTCGTAGCGCCCCCGAGTTGGGATGAACGTTCTCGCAAGCGAGCACGTTCACGTCTGACATCTCGTTTCGCTCGAGGCCGTGGCCGATGGCGGGCGCCACGATCTTCAGCACAGCCGGCCCGACCGCGGTGGCGACCAAGTTGGCTCCTGCTACAGCAGAGTGGACTGCGTCTTCGTCGGCTGCATCGACAACATTCGCAACCGTGATCTCCCGGTACCCGGAGCGAGACTGAATTCCGTACGAGGGATCGTCACTCAGCACCTGAACGATGCCAGCGTCTGCGTCGATGAACGTCAGGTCATAGCCACTATCGACGAGGACCTCTCCAACGAGGCCCCGTCCGATGTTGCCGGCGCCAAAGATGGCGGCCTTCACTCGGGAGTCTCTCCGGACAATGTCATGTAGACGAACTCGGCATCGTCCGATGTCCACAGCTCTTTGGCGAGGACCTCGTCCTGGAGCACATCAGCAAGCTGCGACAGCACTGCGACGTGCTCTTCGCCGCTGGCTGCAAGCCCGATCACGAGATGGGCAGTACCGTTGGGCCACTCGACACCATCCGGATACTGCATGACCACGATCCCGGTGCCGAGTACCTCGCCTTTGGCCTCGTATGTGCCATGGGGAAGGGCAACGCCGTTTCCCAGGAAGGTCGAGACCGTCGCCTCTCTGGCGTGCATCGACTCTACGTAGCTCGCAGTGGCGACGCCGCGCGCAACGAGCAATGCTCCTGCCGCCTCGATGGCTTCATCGCGACCAACCGTTGGCAGACCCAACCTGATGTAGTCGCTGTCAAGTACATCTAGGGCCATTTAGACCTCCGACGTGATCGGCTCGCCCGCCTCGAGCTTGGCGATCACGGCCTTGAATTTGGGATCGTTGAAGAACATCTGAAAGGCCACGACGGCGGCATTCGGAGCCTTCGACTGGACCTGTTTGGCCAAGCCGGCATGCGCCAGAATCACATCGGCATGCGCCGGGATGGCGTGCACCGCGGAGTGGACAACTGTGACGTCGAGCTTCGCCTTCTTTGCCATCTTCTTGAGTTGATTCGCGGCCATGAGGCTCGAACCCATCCCGGCCTCACATGCCAACACGATCAACCTGACGTCGGCGGCCTGTTTTTTGACTGTTTCAGACAAGTCATCCTCCTATCGAGGGAACACGGATGGCGGCGCCGTCACCAGCGCCGCCATCCGAATTGTGAAGGTCTCTTACATCTCGACGCCGGGGATCACCGGCATCATGTCGCCGATGTCCGTATCGGCGTCCGTGTCCTTCATGTCTTTCACCGGGAACATGCGCAGCAGCACGACGCCGACTACGAATGCCGCCGCGGCTCCGACAATTATTCCGAGGATCACGCCGAAGGCGCCGCCGCCAGACGGTAACAGCGGCAGATAGGCAAAGATGCTGCCCGGAGACGGCGGACCAACCAATCCCGCGTCCGTTGCTACGAACACGATGTCGGCGGAGATGCCACCGGCCCACATGGCGCCGATCATCACCGGGTTCATGAGGACGTACGGGAAGTACACCTCGTGGATACCACCGAGGAAGTGCACGATGGCAGCTCCCGGTGCTGACAGCTTGGCGAGGCCCTTACCGGCGAACCAGTAAGCCAGGAGCAGGCCTAGACCTGGTCCAGGGTTGGACTCGAGCATGAAGTAGATGGACCGCCCGCTCTCAGCTACGTCAGCCGTACCGAGCGGCGTAAGCACACCGTGGTTGATGGCGTTGTTCAGGAACAAGACCTTGCCGACTTCGATCGGAATGTCTGCCAGTGGCAGCAGTCCGGCGTCAGCAATTCCTTCGACCATGTTGCCAAACGCAGTAGCGATCGCCGACATGACGGGCCCGATGATCCAATAGCCAATGAACGTCAGCCCAAGACCAGCAATACCTTGCGAGAAGTTGTTGTACAACATCTCGAAGCCTGCCGGTGTCCGATCCTCCAGCCAGTGGTCGATCTTCAACATCAACCAACCGGCCAACGGGCCGATGACCATCGCTCCAAGGAACTGTGGTGGATCGCCGGCGGCGCCGGAGGACAGCTCAAACGCTGCGCCACCGATCACGCCAAAGACTGCGATCGCTCCCAGGACACCTCCGCGGTGCCCATGAACCATCTTGCCGCCGGTGTATGCAATCAGCACCGGCAGCAAATACTTGATCATTGGGCCGACAAGATTGCCGGTCAATGTGTCCGCAGTTGTGTCGGCGTCGATCCAGCCCAGCTCGGCAAGCCAACCCGTCGGAATGACGAGAGCAGTTATCAATCCCCACGCTATAAATGCACCGATATTCGGGATAACCATTCCGGCGAGCTTGCCGCCGAATTTCTGAAGAGCCTCTCTCACTCAGTTCCTCCTCCTGTAGTCCTCTTCAAAGATGAGGTTTGTCGCTTTGGAGGACTGCCGCCAGTGTTAATAGGGCATTAAGGGGTTGTGACATTCATTGCATCAGAGGAGCTTGGCGACCCTGCGGATGTCTTCCTCGGGCAGAAGGGCACCGACGACAACGACCGGAATCCCGCCATGGTGCTGGCCTATATCTACCGTGGAAATGACCAGGTCGGCCTCGACGTCGCCGGCATTGCTCTGGGTGGACGTCGCGGAAAGCACTTCGACGAGGTCGATTTCCGGAAACTCGGCCTGGATTCGCGACACGAGAATCCAAGCGGTTGCAGTCCCTGCAGGGCACATAACGATGGCGCGCGGCCGGGGTTTGAGTCGAAGCCGCTCCAGTGCCCCCGACAGGTACATGGTCACGAAGCCGGCCTCGTCGTCAGAGACTGGGGCGCCTAGATGATCACCCACAAGCCGAGCGATCTCCCTAGCTGTCGAATGCGCTTCCGGGTAGCGGCTCGACACCTCCCGGAGCAGAGGGTTGTGAACCGGAAGGCCATAGCGGAGCCTGACGCGAAGCCGCTCTACGTGGTCGACCAGCCCGGCAATCAGATCCTGGTCGTCCGCAAGGCTCGGATGGAGCTGCGAAGCGGCATAAGCCACCGCCTTGGCCACGAGAGGGTCGTCCGTGGCATCGCGCCGCTCCCGCTCCTGCGTCAGCTCGGCCATGCCGAGCAGGTGCTCGGTGACACCACCGATCTCGTCGTCGGTCAATTCGATACCGGCCGATGCCTCCAATCCGGGGACAATCGACTCGGCCGTCTCCCATACTGGGTGGTCACGTAGCGAGCGCAGCGCTCCTGCCTCGAGCACCAAGTTGCGACCATCTCGAATCCGAAACACGGTGACTGCAAGGTCCACGGCAAGCCACGGATGGCCGAGTTCCGCTTGACGTCGCAGGCTGTCGTTTTCCTGCACTATGAGATGGCACTCCGGCAAGGGAACAGCACGCAAGAAGTCGCGGAGACCGGCTGAGATGCCCGATACGCGCCACCATTCAGACTGGCTGGTCGGCTTATCAATAGCGTTGTGCGGCACTGTTTCAAGGAGGAGCTTCACCAACGATCGCCTGACCGCTGCCTCCGGTGCCACGACCTTCATCCCGACTCCCGGCTGCCGGGCTAGGAAGAGGCCACGGGCGGCAAGCCACTCCTCAGCGTTGGCGATGTCTCGGCGAGCAGATGTCACGGACACCTCGAGAGTGCGTCGCACTTGCTCAACGGTGAGGGAGCCCGGCGAAGCCGCCAGCAACTCAAAGAGCGCAAGAGCGAGCCTGTCGCTCGGCGAATAGACCCTCATGGCGTCTCCGTCTTCGAGCGAGGCGATTGACCGACGCACCCCCTCGATCGCCTCCGGATCCCCCTCCAGCCAGACGCCGACACCCCTTTTCCGCTCCAGTGAGACCGAATAACGGTTGAGGAATCGCTCGATACCGTCGAGGTCGCTGCGCACCATCCGCGGTGTCAGCCGTAGCTCACCCGCCATCTCGGCGATACGCTGCGAACCTTCGTGCTTCAACAACCACTCAACAGTTCGCACCTGGCGGCTGGTGAGATTGATTGGCATCAGCTTGTGAGCGTTCGATCCAGAAGCGTACGAACCTCGCCGGCCGAACCGGCGCTGAGGCACGCTTCCAGCACGGGATCCATAGCGGCTGCATCAGCCTCAGCGATCGTCTTCTTGATCAGGTTGACCGCGGGGGCCGTTACCGAGAGTTTGTCCATACCCATTGCCGCGAATAGAAGCGCCAACCCCGGGTCGGAAGCGGCTTCGCCGCATACGGACACAGACAGACCGTGTTGAGAACCGGCCTTGGCCGTCATAGCGCACAACTTCAACACCGAAGGCTCTGCGGCATCCAGGTACCCCGCCAGTGGAGCCGAGGTGCGGTCCACTGCCAGCGTGTATTGGGTCAAATCGTTCGTCCCTATCGAGAAGAAGTCGACGTACTTCGCCAGTGCCGCCGCGTTGAGTGCTGCCGACGGCACCTCGACCATGACGCCGAGCTTCACTTTGCCGTGCTCGAGTCCTTCCGCATCGAGGGCCAAAGCTGCCCCGCTGAACAGGTCCCTCATCGTCGCGGCGTCGGCGACGGTCGCGACCATCGGCGCCATCACCCAGAGTTCACCCGACGTTGCGGCCCGAAGCAACGCTCTCGCCTGGCTGACGGCAAGGTCCCACTGGCCCTCGTACAAGCGCATTCCCCTCACACCGAGGAACGGATTCTCTTCGACCTCTAGTTTCAAATAGGGAGCCGGTTTGTCACCTCCGATATCGAAAGTTCGAATGACCACTGGGTCCGAGAAGCGCTCAAGGGCTTGCCGATAGGCCGCAACCTGTTTCTCTTCGCTTGGTGGTTCGTCGGCGTCGAGGAAGAGGAACTCGGTGCGGAACAGTCCAACCCCATCCGCACCCTCTGCTGCTGCGACTTGAATATCGTCTGGGCCGCCGACATTGGCGGCGACCTTCATCGCCCTAGTCCCGAATGAAACACCCTGGCCGCGGTAGAGCTGCGCGGCCGCCAGTTGCTCCTCATGAGCCGTTGCCCTCGCTGTGTATTCCGCTCGAGTCGTGTCGTCGGGACGAAACACAGCACGACCCCTACTGCCGTCGACGATTACACCTTCGCCAGTTGCCACGGCGTCGGTCGCACCAGGGACGGCGACTGCGGCAGGAATCCCCAAGGCCCGGGCTATCACCGCAACATGCCCGGTCGGACCGCCCTCCTCGGTTACAAAGCCGGCAACGAGCTCGGGGTTCATGCCTGCGGTGTCGGCGGCCGTCAACGATCGTGCGACCACTACGGCGCGTTCTGCCAAGTCGTCGAGACCCGCCGGTGTGACGCCGGCCACGGCGAAGCGAATCCGCTTGGCGATCTCGCCGACATCCGCAGCGCGTTCCGCGAGATAGTCACTGCCGGCGTTGCGGAGCGACTCGGCAATTTGGTTGGCGGCGCCGTCGATAGCGTCACCAAGATCCAGGCCGGCCGCCAGAGCAGCCTTGACCTCGTCGGCAAGCATCGGATCATCTGCCATCATCGCCTGCGCACGAAGGATCTCACCGGCCTCTTCGAGCCCGGCGGAGTCTGCGCTGGATGCAAGTTCGGTCAGTTGGCTCGAAGCAGTCGCTGCGGCCGCGATGAACGCACCGTGCGGATCATCAAGGTCGGGGATCTCTGGCTCCTCGAGCCGAATTACGAAAGCCGGACCATCGCCGATTCCAGGCGAGGCCGCGGCCCCATCGATGACAACCATCTCGCTCATGCTGTCTCACTCCTCACCAGCCAGTCGAATAGATGTGCTCCCGCTCCGAGGGAAACGTTGGTCGTAACGGTCAATAGCAGGACCGCGCCCACGATCGTGATCGCGTTCACGCCGGCTCCAATTGGGAGAAGTCCGAGCAAGTTGAACAGCGCGAGGACGAATGCCACGGCGGCGACGGTCCGCCGCCGACCCTGCCCGAGGCGGACACTGGTGCCCAACGCTTTCAGTCCAGGCGATACTCCGGCAGCAACTGCGAAGCCGAACAGGCCGTACCAAATCAACATGAAGATGCTCGGGATCCCCACCATGTATCGGATACCGAGCAGGATCCCGGCCCAGAAGAAGAGTGCGGCGACGACCATCGATCCCCACTTCAAGTCAGACAGCTCCGACTGCGCATCGGCCTCGATTTCCCACTCCGTGCGGAGGGCCAATCTGAACCATGGAAGGGCCAGGATCGTTGCGGCTACCAGGCCGACTGCGTCAATCGCGAATGCAACCCCGAGATCGTTTGAGTCGACAGCCGACTGCGCCGTGATGCGGGCTGCCCCGTAGAGCACAAGAACCGCGAGGCCCATTGCGGACGCCGGAAGAAAAGACTTCTTGTAGTTGTCTATGCCACGGCCGACGATGGCCGGCACATCTTGAAGTGTCGGTGATGAGGATTTGTCCACACGGCGACGCTAGCGACGACCCACTAGTGACGTCCACGGGATGTGCAACCGTTTTGTCACAAGCCATCAGAGGCAATCAGTGATGAACGTCTCGATTCAGCACAGGGCGGAGTCCGCACGGCGAGCTCAACTAGCCGCGAATGCCTCGGTCGGACTTCCCGTTGTTGGGACGATCGGCCTTGCCGTTGCCACCCCGATTGGACTTGTCCTTCTTCTCAGACTTGTCCTTCTTCTCAGACTTGACCTTCTTCTCAGACTTGACCTTTTTCTCAGACTTGACCTTCTCGGTGACGGTCTCCCCGCCATCACCATCACCATCGCCGTCGTCGACCTTGCCGGTCTTGGCGACGTAGCGCATGATCTCGCCCTTTTTGATGCCGTCGAGCATCGACGGATGGAGGTTCTTGGCGACGGTCGAAACAACCGCACCGTGATGGGTCTTGCCACTCGGGTGCTCGATGACGATCTCGATGCAGTCCCCCGGGCCATAAGTCTCGGCGGCCTCGCCTTCTTCACCATCGGCGGTGCCGTCTGACGCGTCGCCGGAAATTCCGTCGCCGGGATCGGTCGGATCCTCGGGCGAGCACTCGGGAAGCTCCCCATCGATCGGCAAGCCGATCAGGACTACGCCGTTCTCTTCATCGACGATGACCTGAGGAGTCACGATCGTGCCCTCTGCGGAGTCGTCAGATTCTGCGGCCAAGGCGACGCCTGCCAGTGCGAACGTGGACAACAGGGCAAGCGCGACGACTGCAATTGACTTCTTCAACTTCATTATCCCCACCGATCGACTTATGTAACGCAGAGTGTATGTGGCAGCCACTGAACGTGTCTAGGAGGATATCCCGAGTAGTCACCGGCGCAGCTCCCCGGCGACTGACTAGTCCTTCAGACATTTTTTCGAACCACCCTCCAGTTTTTGGCCCGCAGCTGCCGATATCTGAATTACCACGCCGATAAGCTACGTAAGGACCAAGTATGTCGAACACCATGAAGGCGGCGTTCGCCCGCCTCGAGGCTCACCGCAAAGAGCTCGAAATGCAGATCGTCTTCGATTTGCAGCGCAAGTTCCTTTCCACAGACGAGCACGTTGTCCAGATGGTCTCCAGCCACGATGGTTCTTACATCAGGGCGACCTTCGATACCGAAGAGACCACCTCGAACAACGACAGTCACATCACGATCAGCTGGATCGAGGACTAACCCCCTTCCAACCTTACGATTTTGGTACAGGCGTAGTCGCCAGGTGTGCCGTGCGCGGCCTTAGAGACCCCGGAGCCACTTCCCGGGGTCTCTAGTTATTGGTATTAGGTATTAGGTATTAGGTATTAGGTATTAGGTATTAGGTATTAGGTATTAGGTGTTTGAGAGAGCGTTGTGGAGTGCGCGGAGGGCACGGGCACGATGGGAGATTTCCTGTTTGGCGGCGATGTCGACCTCGGCGAGCGTGGCATCGCCGACGAGGAATACCGGGTCGTAGCCGAAGCCGCCGACACCACGTCGCTCGTGGGCGATGCTGCCCTCGAGAACCCCCTCCACAGTGAGTTCGTAGCCGTCCGGAGTCACCATGGCCACGACGGTTCTGAAACGAGCATTTCGGTTCGTCTCTTCGCCGAGCTCCTGGAGCAACTTGGCGACGTTGTCTTCGTAGCGAGCGTCTGGACCGGCATAGCGGGCGGTGTGCACGCCGGGAGCTCCGCTCAGGGCGTCGACTTCGAGGCCGGTGTCATCTGCGATCGCCGGCAACCCGGTGTGACCCACGACCGTTCGAGCTTTCAGCAGGGCGTTCCCGACGAGCGTGTCCTCAGTCTCTTCGACTTCCGGCCATTCGTGGCCCTTTGATATCTGAACTCCGAGGTCGGCGAGCACCGATTCGATCTCGGCAATCTTGTCTGGATTCTGCGAGGCCACAACGACGGGTTGCGACAGATCCATCTAGCTACGGGATGCCTTCTGCGATTCCACCAGGCCGGCGATGCCGGCTGCGGCTGTGTCGATCATCCGGTTGAGCTCGTCGCGGGTGAATGTGCCACCTTCTGCGGTGCCCTGGATCTCGACGAGGTCGCCACTCCCTGTCATGACGACATTGCAGTCGACGTCGACGGCCACGTCCTCGCGGTAGTCGAGGTCGAGCAGAACCTCCCCTTCATATAGGCCAATCGAGATTGCCCCCAGGTGATCGGTGATTGGAGATGCATCGAGGTGGCCGGCCGCGACCAGCGAATCCATGGCATCGGCCAATGCGACCCAGGCCCCTGTGATTGATGCCGTGCGGGTGCCGCCGTCAGCCTGCAGGACGTCGCAGTCGACCCGGGCGGTGATCTCGCCCAGCGCCTCGAAGTCGACGATTGCGCGCAGCGAACGCCCAATGAGGCGCTGAATCTCCTTGGTTCGCCCACTGCTGGCAGATCGCCGGGAAATACGCTCGGTGCCCGAGCCGGGGAGCATCGAGTATTCGGCAGTGACCCAGCCCTTGCCTGTATCGCGCATCCATGGCGGCACATCGAGCTCGACCGATACGGTGCAGAGCACCTTGGTCTTGCCCATTTCGATCAAGACCGAACCGGGTGTCATCTCTGTGAACCCGCGAGTGATCTTTACTGGCCGCAGCTCGTCTACTGCGCGTTCGGTCCTGATTGACTCGCTCATCTGCCTTCCCTGTCTGCCCTACTCGATCATGTACACGTCGCCCGGCCGAGCCAAACTCAGCCGTCCCCCATAGACCACAGCCGCCTCGGCGAGGCTGTCGCCACCATCGATGAATTCAGGGATATGGGTGAGTATCAAATGCTGAGCCCCCGTAGCCGCACCGAGGCGACCGGCTTCTTGCGCGGTCATATGGAACGGGTAACGATCTCCAGCTGGAAGGCTGGCTTCTGCGAGCAGTGTATGGGTGCCTGCGAAATGCTCGGTCACCATGTCGCTTGCTCCGGTGTCGCCCGTATAGCCGAGAGCGCCCGCGCCGGCTTCTACCCGGTAGGCGAGCGCCGGCACCGAATGGTGTGCAGCCTGGGGGCTCACGGTGAAATCGCCGAAGTGCAGAGTCTCCCCCGGCTGCGCCTCATGTATCGCAAGAACTGCAAAGAGCGCGTGGTCGTCGCCACCCTGGACGAAGCCTTGGAGGCGTTCAATCGATCCATCGGGGGCCACCACCGGCACCGGATCGACCTCGAGGCGTCGCACGTACTTGAGCCCTTGGAACAGGGCGAACAGGTCTGTGCAGTGATCGGGGTGCATGTGCGACAACAGCACTGCGTCCACCTCGCCGACGTCGACAAGCCCTAGCAACGCCATGTATGTACCAGGACCGGCGTCCATCCAGATGGTCGTGTCACCGTGCCGCAGCAAGTATCCACTTGCCGGGTTGTCCCTAGTGGGAGCCGTACCGCTCGACCCGAGCACATCGAGCCGCATTAGGCGTTCCAATCCAGAAAGGCTCCGCCGAAGGCGATGATGCCGACGATCAAGACACCGGCGAGCAGTCCCATACCGAGTGGCACCATCGGCGTCCGTTTCCACCGGACGACGGAGTAGGCGGCTGTGAGTATCCACACGGCAACGATGACGGCGACTCCTGCCGGCGGGGCTACCAGGCCGGATGCGAAAGCCAGCACACCGAATACCGCCTGCAGGCCCCAGCCGACGAGGCTGTAGAGCAGGTGCCGGGCCGAGATCTGGGCCGAATCTCCCGAAGCGTTCTCCATCAAGTGCAGGCTAGGCGGTCGGTTCGACGATCACTTCGAGTTCGATCGGGCTGTTGCCCTCCGTGCGATAGGCCCTTATGGCCTCACTCGACTTGCCGAATCTGCCGGTGATCAGTGTGATCCAGGATCCGCCCGGCGACTCGGCGATGTCCGTCGGTGAGATCGTTGCGTCGCCGTTCGGATGGGAATGCCACGCGCCGAGAATCGAAAGCCCGTACCGCTCAGCCAACCTTGCAGCGCCGTAGTGTTCGCGCGGATCGATCGTGTAGCGGGTTGAGGACGCCAGCCGGTTCGTGAGACAGAAGACCATCTCGACACCGGTCTCCGTGCCGGCGAGCAGGCCACACGCTTCGTTTGGGTACCCCCACAACGAGTGAGCCATCATCGCCTCACGGACCTGCGCCGGAACTACAAGCGGCTGATCGATGCCGAGCACTTCGCGGGCGTCGCGAGCATCAGCCTCGTTGACTAGAAGCGTCACTCGGAAGTCCGAATAGAAGCCGGGGTTGAGGCCGCCTTCATCTTCGGCCTTCACGATGGCCGGAATCCCGGCACTTTCGAGAACTGCACGGGAGATCTCGGCTTCTCCGCGAAACAGGTACTCGGCGAGAACGATCGTGGACATGATTGGGAAGATAGGCGTGGCACCGCAACGACGGAGCCAGGCGGCCGTGCCGACCAAGCAGCTCGCTCGAATCTGATTAGCGCATCTGATTAGCGCAATGCAACAGAAAGGGCGCCCCCAAAAGGGGCGCCCTTTCTCAATTCAAACTCGAAGACACTTCAACGGCGAACTCATAGAGAGCTGCAGCCGTCGCTGCGATAGGACTAGATCACAGATCTCCGGGTCACGGTGGTCCAAGGTGAAGTCGCTACCTACCTGCAACACCTGGCGGGTGCAGGGAGCCGCGACTCCTGAGGTATTCAGGGCCGCAGCTCAGCGCTCGGCCACCTCCAGAGTCCTAAATAAACCTAAATGCATTCTTGGACCACCTCCTTTCTCTGGTCTGCGCAGTCTGGCATAGCCGCAGGCGTAGGTCCATGACTTTGTCGGCATCCGGCATCGAGTATCCGTCCGAATTGCAAACATCTGGTTGAATCCCGCAGGTGGACATTGAGCAGCAGGTGCGTGCGGCCGTTGCGGCACTCGGCATTGAACATGAGTTCCTGGACTGCGATCCGGAGCTGGCCGACACTGCCGCGTTCTGTGCGCACTACGGGTACGAGCTCGATGAGTCGGCAAACACGATCGTGGTGGCATCCAAGCGACCACCCGGTCAATACGCTGCGTGCTTGGTGCTCGCTAACACTCGGCTCGACGTCAACAAGCGGGTACGTGGGCTCATGGAAGTCAAGAAACTCTCCTTCGCCGCCGCGGATGTCACTGCTGAGGTCACCGGGATGATCATGGGCGGAGTCACGGTCTTCGGGCTGCCGCCCGATCTGCCGCTCTATATCGATTCGCGCATCATGGACAAGGAGTGGGTCATCGTCGGTGGCGGCAGTCGGTCGCTGAAGATCAAGGTGCGACCGGCGGCGCTGACTGCGGCCGGAGGCATTCCGGTTGAAGGCCTGGCAAACCCGATCCCAACCGACCCGTTACAGGCGTAAGGCTGGTCCGACCGTCCCGCCGTCACCCTCCGGCATGGTCAGCCCACCCGTTCGGCGGTCGTCCGCCCGAAGATGCCGACGGCGTTGTCGATATACATGACCTCTACGCTGTCGCCGACGAACTTGAACCGGAAGACGCCGCGCTCCACGCCGCCGATGACCTGGTATTCGACCACGAAGTTGTCCTCGCCGCTCCAGTTGCCTCGGAGCGCCAGCGGAATCGCGTCGCCGACCACAAACCGACCGTCCAGCCCGATCTCGACCTCTCTCTGTTCGCCGTCCACCTCGAGTTCGAAGAACGCTGCATCCGGCGCCAACCGCAGCGCGAATGGTGCCTCGCTGAGCTCGTCTGCCACGAACCTGTACCGGGCGGAACCAATATTCGAGTGCAACTCGGACGGGATATAGGGGGAGAGCTCCGGTGTCGAGGCGGCTGCTGCCACAGCTGCGGCGAGACGAGTCAGCGCGTCTGGATTGGCCGGCAGCGAGATGTCGGAGACGACCGCGGGAATGACATTGCCCGTGACGAGATCCTCCGGAATTCCGAACCTACTGCCCGCAAGGCCGGAAGTGATCACAACCACGAGCTGGTGCTCAGGTGCTACCAAGACGTACTGGCCCCCGAAGCCCAGCGCCATGGCGTAGCCCTGGTCGGAGATCCACCACTGGTAGCCGTACCCATTGGACAGTGTCCCTGCAGAAATGTGCTTCGTCGTAGCGGCCTCGACCCACTCAGGCGACACGAGATCGGTGCCGTCCCACTCTCCCTCCCGCAGATACAGGTAGCCGAACCTCGCCATGTCTGCGGGGTGCAGCCACAGTTCGCCCCACCCCATGGTGATGCCGTCCGGGCTCGCGGGCCACTCGAAGCCGCCGAACTGGAGCGGCCCGAAGAGCACTTGCTGGGCGTACTCGGATGCCGGCATCCCGGTGATCTGTGACAGGATCGCCGAGAGTAGGAATGACGACCCGTTGCAATACTCGAAGCGGGTTCCAGGCTCGTCCCGCATCGGGAGAGCGAGGACGTGGGCCGTCCAGTCGTCGCTCTGCTGCATCTCCCGCATACCCTGCCATTCGTAGAGGTACGAGTCTCTGCAGTCGAGGCCTGTCGACATCGTCAGCAGATCCGCGACGGTAACGCCCGCTTTGCGTTCGTCGATGACGTCTGGGGCGGCTCCGGAGAGAATCTCGATCACCGGCACCTCGATCCCGGAGAGCAGGCCTTGGTCAATGGCGATGCCGATCAGGGTGGCAACAACGCTTTTGGTAACTGAATGGACGATGTGAGGATCGTCCCAGCCAAATGGGTAGAAGACGGAGTCGAGTACGACGTAGCCATTGCGCACCACTGTGACGCTGTCGATCTCCTGCGTGGCAGCCACTTGCTCCACGAGCTCGGCGAGCTGGCCGGAGTCCATGCCCTGCTCCTCCGGTGTCGACACCGGCCACTCGTTACTGGGCCATGGAGGTGAGGCGGGCGGCTCGACGGTTGTGGTGGTGTCGGGCACGAGCGTCGTCGTCGACTCGGGCAGCCCCGAATCGCTACACGCAGCGACCACAAGCGCCGCAGCGCCAAGCGCGATCGTCCAACGCTTCACATCCCCTCCTCAATACGAACCCGGCATGAGCCAGATGGCTTGCTCGACCAGATTGGCCTGGACGCTCGCTCCTGCGGAGCCGTCCCACACCATCACTGCTCCCAGTTGGGCGAAGTCGACCGTGTATGGGATCGAGATCTCGTACGACCCATAGGTGGCAAAGTCGACTGCGAGCGGAGTCAGCGCGACCTCCCCAGACGCGAGTTCGAGCCCTTCGTTGTCATACAGGGCGAACATCACGTTGCCGAGGAATCCCTGGGCATAGCCGGCAACCGTGACCGGACTCGTGACCGGCAGCCACCATGCCGGCTCGCAAACGGCCACCGCTCCGAAGGCACCTTCGTTGGCCATAAAGGTGTCACGATCGATGGACGGCGTGATATCCCAGCCGTGGCCACCGAAGTACTGGATCCTCTCCCCGTCGATCATTAGTACGACTTCGTTGATGTCATCGAATTCGGTCAATGTGAAAGTGAGGGCTGCCAAGGTCTGGGTTTCCCCTGACGTTCCCGTTGGTGTGTCGAACTCCTTGGGAAGGTCAACGACGGCAACGCCATTGGCCACAGTGAGGCCGAGCAATTCGACATCTTCAGCTACGCCGTGGATCGACGGTGAACCTGCCTTCTCATCGGCCGTCGAGCCTGCAAGCATCGCGGTCACGGCTGCGAGAACCGGGTCGGCACCCGGCTCGAGAGCACGGGCGACTGGGGCTACCCAACCGCCAACGCTCATATAGGCCGAGACGTGTTCGACACTTGTCGGCGGCGCGGTGATGGTCGGCGGAGTCGTGGGTCCGATGGTGGATGAAGCGGTTGTTGGTGGCTCGATGATCGGAGGCTCTGTCGTCGGCGCCGCAGATGTTGTCGGAGCGACCGAGGTGGTTGTTTCGCCGGCGCCGCCACATGCAGCGACGACTATCAGCAGAGCGACGAGGAGCGGCGGCAGTCGCTTCATGAGCGACCCCCTTTCCAGGGAGTGCGCGCTTTACAGCTAAACCCTATTTTGGGGCGATCAAGGTGAGTAGAGGCCTTGGCCTCTCACCCGCATATGATCAAGTCATGGAGATAACACGGCTCAGCGCAGTTGATGCTGCAACGGCAACTGTCGCACTCGGGGACATCTACACGAGCGGCTCAATAGATGCGGCGGGCCTCCGCCAAGCGCTGCGCAACATGGATTTCGTGCTCTTGGTGGCCAAAAGACAAGGAGAACCGACCGGCTACCTGCACGGGGCGCTTATTCATCGAGTCGACGGCGACCGCATGCTCATGATCTACGACCTCGAGGTCGCAGCGGCGCATCGCCGCTCAGGAGTTGGAACTGCGCTCATGCGGGAAGCCCGCCGGATTGCACGATCCGAAGGCGCCACCGAGACCTGGCTCGTCACCGAGAGCGACAATGCTGAGGCAGTTGCACTGTATGAATCGCTGGGCGGCAAGCAGTTCCGGGCGGTCGGCTACGAGTGGAGCGAGGCATGAATTCCGAGTTCGACATCGGTACCGCAGTCGTGGAGGAGTCACCCAACCACTTCAGCGCCAGCCTCGACCACGGCTGGGGTGTATGGGACACGGTCAACGGCGGATACATCGCCGCCGTAGCGGCACGAGCCATGACGGCCACATCGGGAAAGGAACATCCAGTCTCTGTGTCGGCGCACTTCATCAAGCCCGCTCGAGTCGGCCCCGTCAGCGTCGCAACCTCCTTGATCTGGGCCGGCCGCATGCTCTCTCGCGTGACTGCGACTGTGACCCAAGACGACAAGCCTATCGTTTCGCTACTAGGCACTTTCGGGCCGATTCGTCACATCGTGACCCACGATCTCATCCCTGCCCTAACCGACTTGCCGCCGATTGAAGAGTGCATCCAGCCTGACCGAAGCGGCTTCGAGAACGCAACGGTGGCGGACCGGATCGAGGCATACATGCCCCCCGAGGAGGCGGGTTTTCTTGATGGCACCCCAAGCGGCGCACCACAGATCACCGCCCACATCAGATTCAAGGATGAACGCCCGATCGATCCGCTGGCTCTTATCTTCTTGGCAGACGCCCTGCCGCCACCGGTATTCAATCTCCCCAGCGCTCCGCAGTGGCTGCCAACGATCTCACTGAGCGTGCACGTCCGCCAACAACCCAACCCCGGCTGGCTCCGCATGCGCACGACCAGCCCCC
This sequence comes from Actinomycetes bacterium, assembly GCA_024638645.1. Taxonomy (GTDB): domain Bacteria; phylum Actinomycetota; class Acidimicrobiia; order Spongiisociales; family UBA5794; genus JAHEJX01. Next base: position 47,525 of record JAHEJX010000213.1, on the reverse strand, counting down.
GCAAGAACTACGACAGAGTCACAGAAGAAGTCGTCATCCACGACAACAGCGGAAGGTTGGTGGCGACAGCAAGCCAACTGGCGCTGGTCAGTAGTCAGTAACGATCCTCCACATAGCCGAGTTTGCTCTGCAAACTCGAACGGGATTACGAAGTAATCCCGCGCCTGCTGACACCCCCTTTCCTGACCTCCTGCGTCGGTCTGTTCCCCCTGCGGGGGAACCAACAAGATCGCACGAGAACGGATACCGGATACCGGATACCGGATACCGGATACCGGATACCGGATACCGAACACGAGAAGCGAGCCCCCTAGGGCTCGCTTCTTGCTGGTGGAGGTGGGGGGAGTCGAACCCCCGTCCCACAAGGAATCGGTTAGCGGCATCTCCGAGCGCAGCCGGCGGCGGTGTTTCGGACCTCGAGATGCCGCCGGCACAAAGTCTCTCGGTCCTAGTCAGAGTGTTACTTGACTAGCGGGCTATGACGTCCCATCCAGCTGCGTCCCGCATTGCGTTGCCCGAGTCCGGTGAGGCGGGAACCCTCCGGGCGGACAGGCCGGCAATTAAGCGGCCAGTGCTACCTCTTGGTTGGCACTTGTTGTTGTTTCCCGGCTTTTAACGAGGACTCCGGGGTACCTCGGCTCGCTTCCGCTACCTCAACTCTCATGGTCGATACCGTTTCACCCCCATGGGGGATCATTCGGAAGTGTAAACGTCATATGAGACTCGCTTATTCGATGTCCTGCAGAGATCGCATCTCCCCCTGAGCGTTCGCCAAACATCACTTGTCACTACTGCCCATCCTCTGACCCAGTGACTAGTCCATTATTGACCATGTTCCTAATCCAGAGTGCGTTGATCGGTTGGCGGCGTTATATTCCGTCATCCAGTCGGATACTGGTGGGCTCTCGGCGTGCGGGGCTCGATAGGGGAAACGTCCGACCAACAGGGGGGACGCTATGGAGAGGTCGGAAAAGCATGTCGAATCAACGAATTCGGGCGTATTACGCCGCCGCTTTGTTCAACGAGGGTGAACGTGAGTTCAATCTCAGAGTGAAAGCGATGCTGGACGAATGTGGATTAGAGACCTGGTTCCCTCAGGAAGATGCCGGCTTCCTCGAGGACTATATGGACAAGGGGATGACCCTCGCCGAAGCGAGGCATCACATTTTCGAGCAGAACCTCGATGCGGTGCGGCAGGCCGAAGTTCTCATCTTCAATCTGGACGGTCGCGTGCCAGACGAGGGAGCGTGCATCGAAGCCGGAGTCGCATATGGGTTGGACAAACGTTTGATCGGTCTGCAGACGGATTTTCGCGCAGTGGAACCCGGCGGCAACAACCTGATGATCGATGGGGTATTGGACTATGAAATCGCAGCCGATATCGAAGAGCTGCGGTCGATGCTCACCAAGACCGATGTCGCAGTCGATCTTCGAACCGACAGTCCCCAGGTCGATCTGTCGACCAAGGAACCGACCTACATAGCGGTGACCGGACCGCTGGGAGCAGGCAAGACGACTCTGCTCGAAATCCTGAGCGAGCACGGTGGATGGCAACAGCTCGAAGAGCCCAACGAGGAGAACCCCTACCTCGGCGAGGTCTACGCCAATCCCGAGGACCTCGCGTTTCGGATGCAGGTCTACTACCTGGCGAAGCGGGCGCAGCAGCACCAGCAATTGCCGGGCCTACGGGGGCGGGTCGCTCAGGAACGGTCGATTCTCGACGACGGTGAGGTGTTCTTTGCGGCCTATCACCGCGCGGGCGCTTACGGGGAAAGCGACCTCAAGACGCTGCTGGACATGTATCACGGATTGCTGCCGGGCTTGCAGTTGCCAGATCGGATCGTCGCCGTCGATGCCCCTTTCGAAGCGTGCATGGAGCGAATTGGCGAGAGAAGCCGCGAGGGCGAACAACACCTCGACGAGGTTCTGGCTAGGTCGATCTATGACGGCTACCGCGATTGGTGGAATAATCTCGGCGCGGACGTGATCTGGATCGATTCCGGCAATCTCGACCTGGCGGGCAGCCCCGAAGATCGGGCAGAAGCACTCCGCACTGTTCACGACGCACTCCAAGTGTCGGCGTCGACAGAGGTAGCCGGCTAGCCGCCCAAAGGGTCCGAACTGGAAACAGCGAAGCCGAATCAGGCAACCGCGGTCACACTCGCGTTCATCGCGTCGTTTCTTTGGGCCAGCTCTTTCATATACATCGAGATTGGGCTCACGGACCTCGAACCGATCACGTTCGCTGCTCTCCGCTACGCGATCGGCGCCGCGAGCCTGCTGGTCTACTGGCTCTACCGTGGTGAGCGGAGGCGGACCATTGCAGGCAACAATGCGCTGCTGGTCGTTGCTCTCGGAGTCCTGCTGTATGCCGCGGTCCCCGCGATGCAATTCATAGGATTGGATCAGACCGATCCCGTCTCGTTCAACTTCGTGTTCCAGGCGGGGATCCCGCTCATGCTGGCGCTGACGGCGGGGATGATTCTCAAAGAAAGCACGACGTGGTGGGAGTGGCTGGGCGTGGCGGCTGTGGTTCTGGGGGCGTGGGTGTTCTTTCCTGTGCGCCCTATCGGCGCCGACGGGCGAGGCGTCTTTCTGGCCGGCGTCGCCGCAGCGGTCATCGGCACGTCAAATCTCATACAGCGCCAGGTTCTGCGTGAGGACGAGACGTCCGCGCTCGAGGTGACCACCGTGTCGATGACAATCGGGGCAGCAATCCTCGGCGGGCTCGCCTTCTTTGTGGACAGCAGGCCCAGCCTCGATCTTCGCCTCATCTTCCTGCTGCTCGTCCTCGGGGTCGTCAACACCGCCGTTGCCTTTTTCATATGGCATCGAGCCATTCAAACGCTGCGTGCACTTCACATCGGGGTGATCGCTTCCACCCAACTGATATTCGTACCGGTGCTGGCCGTGTGGTTCCTCGATGAGCCATTCGGCTTTCGGCGGGCCCTCGGGTCACTGATAGTCCTGGCCGGCATTGCCGTTGTGCACTACTCGATTGCGTGGGCCAAGGAGCATCGCACATCGCATGCTCAATAGTGGCGGCGGGCTCTTTCCATTTCGCGCTGCTGCTCGCGTTCTTTGAGCTTCTGGCGCTTGTCGAATCGCCTGATTCCTTTGGCGAGCGCCAACTCCACCTTGGCAAGCCCATGAACGAAGTAGATCGAAAGCGGCACGAGTGTTAGGCCGTCCTGAGCCACGCGGCCGGCCAGATTGTCGATCTGACGGCGATGTACCAGGAGCTTGCGGGGCCGGTCCGGCTCATGGCCTCCCCCGCGAGCAAAGTCGTACGGTGCAATGTGCGCGTTGTACAGCCACAGTTCGCCGTCGCGCACTTCGGCGTACGCATCTTTGAGCTGCACCTGGCCGGAGCGGAGACTCTTGACTTCGGAGCCGAGGAGCGCGATACCGCACTCGAAGGTGTCTGAGATCTCGTAGTCGTGCCGGGCCTTACGATTGCTCACAACGACCTTGCGGCCGCTTTCAGTCTTGGCCATAGCTATTCAGGGTACTCAGAACTCAGCAGTCAGTGGTCGATATTCGATGGTCGGCTGTCCAAACTGCGGCGGTGTCCATCGAGTGGCTCTAGAGGTAGTCCGCCGGGTCGACGGGCGTGCCATCGATACGGACTTCGAAGTGGAGATGGGGACCTGTCGCCAAGCCGGTGCTACCCGCCTCGCCGACGACCTCGCCGGCGGCCACCGCTTCGCCACGTGAGACGAACAGGCGGGACTGGTGAGCATAGAGGGTCGTCATGCCGCCGCCATGATCAATGACGACCGTCAGACCGTAACCGCCGTAGGTCTCGGCGAGGATGACCGTGCCGGCCGCGCCAGCTTTGATGTCCTGACCCAGCGGCGCAGTCATGTCCACACCGGTGTGCATGCGGGTGTAACCGAGAATCGGGTGGAGTCGAGGACCGAACGGAGATGTGATGGCACCGGGTACCGGTCGCACCAGCTGACCGGGGCTCGACCCTCCCCCACCCGACGATCCCCTGATCAGCTCCTCGAGCCTGTCCTGCTCGCGTTCCAAACCGTCGAGCTCTGTTTCGAACTCGTGGATCACGCTGTCGAGCTCTGCGAGCAGAGCCTGCTGAGTGCCCAGTTCGCGGCGCACGGTCTTGGTCAGTTCAGTGGCCCGCCCTGACAGCTCGGACCGCACAGCTTCCTCTTCGAGCAGAGTGACGCGCAGGTCTTCGAGCGCGACCTCCCGCGCCTCGTTGCGGGTCTGCTGCCTGGCTTCTTCGGCACCGAGGGCTTGGTGGCGGTCGATCGAAGCAGTCGATCGTTCCGAGAGAGTCTCCATGAGGAAGACCATCCGCCCGATGTCCGCAACTCTGTCTGTCGTCAAGACAAGCGCAGCTGCCTCGCTCTCCGCCCGCCGCATGTACTGCTGGCGCACCCAAGACTGGGCATCTCCACGATTGACCTCGATACGGCGGCGGGTCTCTGCGATCGCCTCGTAGCCCAGCGTGAGTGCCTCCTGGGTCGTCGCCAGCTCGAACTCATTGGCGGCCAAGGACACCCGCACCTCACGGAGATTGCCTTCGGCTACTTCGAGTTCTGCATATGCGGCGTTGAGTCGGTCTCGAACCTCGAGAATCTCGGCGATGATCCCGGTCCGCCGCGAGGCGGCTCCTTCGAGTCTGCGCTCCAAGTCATCGATTTGCCCATTGACTTCGGCCAGCTCGTCGTCGAGATCTGCCGCAGCGGTCGCCCCGGGGAACATGGACAGAGCCATTGCCACGGCGAGCGCGATCGAAAGGCGCCGCGGCGCCGTCACGTTCGGATGTACCGGTGCACTGCCAGGCTGATTGCGGAGCCGACGGCACCAACGACGACACCGAAGAGAACGATGACGATTGCACGCTGGAGGAGGAAGTCCGTGCTGACGGTCAGGTCAATGAGCGGAACGAGGCCCTGAATCTGGTCGAACCCGAGGCGATAGGCACCCAGCCCCACCGCCACGGCGACGAGGGCCCCAATGAGCCCCTCGAGCATGCCTTCGAGTAAGAACGGAACGCGCACATACCAGTTGCTTGCCCCGACGAGCTTCATGATTTCGATCTCTTCACGACGCGCGTAGACCGCCATGTGGATGGTGTTCGCAATCAGGGCGATGGCCGCAGCCCCAAGGGCGATTGCCAACGCCCAGGAGAAGACTTGGAGACCGTCGCGCAGAGAGATGAGCTGGTTCACAGCGTCGCCGGCGCTGATCACCTCGAGGACGCCCGGGGTGGCCTCGAGACGGGAGGCAATGCCGTCGTAATCCTGGAGATCGGAAGGTCGAATCCGCAACGAGGCTGGAATGAACGAAGGATCTTCGTCGATGAGATCGAGAATCGCCTGATTGTCGGCGAATATCTCGCGAGCGTTTTCGACGGCTTCCGGCTTCGAGACATACGTGACTTCATCGACGTCCGACCACTCAGCGATCTCGCCTTGAAGCTGATCGACGTTGCGCAGCTCATCACTGAGGAAGGCTTCGACACGGACGTCATCGGACCATTGGGCGGCGTTTTCGCTTGCAATCTCGCCGAACATGAGCGTGCCGAAGACGAGGAAGAGGGACACGAACACGGCCAGCACCGCGCCGAGCACGACTAGCGCGTTGCGACCCATGTTGCGCAACGCCTCACCAAACACATATTGGAGGCGGCTCAACCCAGTCCCTCCTCAAACGACTCGCCTGCATCGAGGTCATCCGGTGACTCGAATTCCTCGTCAATCGGTAGCTCGGCCAGCTCGGCCTCTGCTTCGGCGAGCTCACGTGCCGCCCGGGATTCCCCGGCTTCAGTCCGGATGATCGGTGCCGGTTCAACTGCGTCCGTCCGCTGCTCGTAGGCGCCACGAGACTGATCTCGCACTATCCGACCCCGCTCCACCTGGACAACACGACGACGCATGGCATCGACGATTGCGTGGTCGTGAGTCGCCATCACGACAGTCGTACCGGTGCGATTGATGCGGTCCAAGATCCGCATGATTCCGACAGACGTGGCCGGGTCGAGGTTTCCAGTCGGTTCGTCGGCGAGGAGAATCAAAGGGCGATTCACGAATGCGCGGGCGACGGATACCCGCTGCTGCTCACCGCCGGACAACTGCCGCGGATATCGATCCGACTTGGCAGAAAGGCCGACGAGCTTCAAGACCTGGGGAACCTGGTTGCGAACCAGGTTGCGCGGTCGACCGGTTACTTCGAGTGCATACGAGACGTTTTCGAAGACCGTCTTGGTGGGCAGAAGCTTGAAGTCCTGAAATACAGTGCCGATGGAGCGACGTAGGTGGGGCACCTTCCAGTTGGGCATCTTCGAGGCGTGTTTTCCGGCGATCCAGATCTCGCCGTTGGTGGGCCGTTCTTCTCGCATCATCAGGCGAATCAAGGTCGACTTTCCCGACCCAGACGGCCCGACGAGGAATACGAATTCGCCCTTGCTGACGTCAATCGAGACGTCCTTGAGCGCAACGACGCCACCGTCGTAGACCTTGGTGACGTTCTCGAGACGGATCATGGAGTTTTGTGGCCCTCAAATAGATGAAGTTGGGTCAACCCCAACATTTATCGCTCGCCCCCGTCTCCGCGGCAGAATGCTAACAAAGGTCTGAAGAAACACAGCTTCTTCAGACCTTTGGTTACCAAGTATCAGGTACGAAGTATTAGGTACCTAGCAAGTCACTTCGGTAGCGCTGCTGGGCAGGAAGTCCGGCGGGATCGCGTACACATTGGCATCTACGACAAAGTCCGGCGTCTCTGCAGTCTGCGCCTGGCCCGTCGACCCGACGAAGCCGCCGTCAACCATCCGCTAGATGGTGGCTTAGACGAAACCCTCTTCCTCGATCGGAACCACAGTCACTGTTGAGGGATTGGAGAGGCCGGTAGTTAGTAGTCGGTAGTGAGTAGTCGGCCGTCATTCGGAGGAGGACGCGTCTGGCCGAATACCGAATACTGACCACCGACTACTCAAGCAGCTACGCCGCCTTGGCCCTGCGCCATTGCAGATAGGCCTCGACGAAGGTGTCGATGTCGCCATCGAGAACGGCCTGAACGTTGCCGACCTCGGCGTCGGTCCGCAGATCCTTGATCATCTGGTACGGCTGTAAGACGTATGAGCGAATCTGCCTCCCCCAAGCTGCCTCATTCTGTTCTCCGCGAATGGAGTCGATCTCCTTCTGCTGCTCGAGCCTGGCATGCTCCGCGAGGCGGGAGGCCAGCATCTGCATTGCCCTGTTCTTGTTCTGGAGCTGTGACCGCTCGTTCTGGCAGGCCACAACAATGCCGGTTGGAATGTGGGTGATACGCACGGCAGAGTCAGACGTGTTGACGTGCTGACCGCCGGCCCCCTGTGATCGGAAGGTGTCGATACGCAGATCCTCCGGGTCGATCTCGACCTCGGATGTCTCCACCTCGGGCACGACGTCAACTCCCGCAAAGGAGGTGTGGCGGCGGGCGGCGGAGTCGAATGGGCTGATCCGCACCAGGCGGTGGACGCCACGCTCGCCTTCGAGGTTTCCGTATGCGAAGTCACCCTTGACCGTCAGCGTTGCTGACTTGATTCCTGCCTCGTCGCCCTGCGAAATATCCTCGACCGTAAAGGTGTAGCCGGCCCGTTCCAGATAGCGCGTGTACATCCTCAGCATCATCTCGGCCCAGTCTTGGGCGTCCACTCCCCCGGCTCCGGCATTGATGCTGAGGATCGCGGTGCGGTCGTCGTAGTCGCCGAAGTAGAGACTCTCCCGCTCCAGCACCGCCATCTCGGCCTCCAGGGTCCGCAACTCGTCGACGACCTCGGCGGCAACGTCCGCGTCCTTCTCCTCGGAGGCCAGCTCGAACAGGACGTCGGCGTCTTCCAAGCGGGCATCTAAACCTGCCACACGATTGATCGTCGCCTCGAAACGAGAAAGCTTGCGGGTCACCTCGAGGGCGCGGTCCTGGTCGTCCCACAAGTCCGGGGCGGCAGCTTGCTCCTTGAGCTCGTCTAGCTCTGCCTCTTTGCCTTCGACGTCAAAGGAACCTCCGGGCGTCGTCGAGGCGGGCGCGCAGCTCGGCTGCCAATGCGCGTGGATCGATATCGGAGCTGCTCATGAGGCCGGGATGGTAACTGGTCTCTGCCTGCTACCGAGGATCGGTCACCAACGCCGGCGCCGCATCTCTTCGCCGATTGTCCTGAACTGATTGATGATGCCGGTGATGCGCTGCGGAACCGACTGGACCGCCTGAACCAGATGTGGATGAGCGACCGCGTCTGCAACCCGGGCGACCCCGCGACGCAGTTTCTGGGCCCACATTCGAAAGCCGAGAACTACTCCGGTGCCGGCCAGTGCGGTGATGCCAACGCCCGCCAGGATGTTGTCGATGCCGAATCCACCCGGGTCCAATCCGGCCGAGATCCCTGCTGCCGCGGCACCAACGGCCACACTTCCTGCCAATAGCCCAAGGGCGATTGAGCGCAGGTTGGATGTGTCTGCCTCCACACTCACCACCTGATTGCCCACTCCAAGCGACTTGATGGACCCAGCGACGCTGCGGGCCGAGCGCAACGACCCGTCGCCTTGGGTCATGTTGAGCGCCGTCTTGATGGCGACAAGCGGACTTCCATCTCTGTGCCACGTGGACCCGTGTGGTCCACCAGTGTGTTTGCGCAGCCCCTCCTGGGTGCTGAGCCAATAGTCGAGTACGGCCCTCACCCGATCGGGAGCCGCGGCAACGGTCCGGCTCTCCGCAATCGACTTCGGCATGAGGTTGCGGGAGAGGAAGCCGGGATCCTCCTCCTCGATGCGCACAAGCTCCTCGGCCATCGCCTTCTGCAGATGCTGCCGCTCGATTCCCAGCTCGTCTGCAATACGTCCGAGCGCGTCGGCATCGAGTGCGTTTCGTCCCGGGTCGGTGGCCTCCATCTCGAGCGCAATCGCCCGCTCCAAGATTCTCTCGACATCATCAGACGAGAGCTGCTGGAGCCGCGCGGAGACGGCGTCGACCTCGTTAGCTCTGTTCCACTGCTCAGATGGAACCTGGCGAAAAGTCATAGAAGGAAAGTACCAGAGGCCGGTTGGGTATTCGGCAGTCGGTATTCAGTATTCGGCGGGAGCCGACTACTGAATACCGGGTACTCCAGTAGAGTCGACCGCCTCACGCAGTGAGGGGCTCGGCTCCGGGCTTGCCGTGACAGTGCTTGTACTTCTTGCCGGAACCGCAGGGGCAGGCTTCGTTGCGGCCCACCTTGCCCTTGTTGCGGACAGTCTTGCCACCCTTGGATGTCGGAGCGTTCGTGACGATCTGCTTCGGCCGTTGCGGCTGTTGCTGTTTCACAACTTCGACGTGATATAGGTAGCGAAGCGCGTCGTACTTGGTCGTCTCGACAACCTCTTCGAAGAGGCTGAAGCCCTCTCGCTGGTACTCGACGAGCGGATCGCGCTGACCCATGGCACGCAGGCCGATGCCGGAACGCAAATAGTCCATCTCGGCGAGGTGCTCTCGCCACTTGTTGTCGATGATGGAGAGCATGACCGTACGTTCGAGCCGGCGCATAACGTCGACGCCGAGCTCGACTTCGCGTCTTTCGTAGACCTCATCCGCTTCCCGGCGATACGCCTCGACCACCTCGGCAGCCTGCAGATCCTCCGGATTGGCAAAGCTCGCCTTGGTCAATGCGGTCGGATACAGCGCGTTCATCCGGGTCTCGAACTCGTCCCAATCCCATTCGGATGGATCGAGATTCGCAGTCATCTGCAAGACCTGGTCTTCGACGACGTCTTCTCGCCAGTCGGCGACCAGGGCGTCCGTGTTCTCTCCGGTGAGGACGGTGTCGCGCCACTTGTAGATGATCTTGCGCTGGGTATCCATCACCTCGTCGTACTTCAAGACGTTCTTGCGAATCTCGAAGTTCTGTGACTCGACTTGGTTCTGAGCTCGCTCGATGGCCTTGGTAACCATCTTGTGCTCGATGGGAACGTCTTCTGGAATCTTGAGTCGCGACATGATCGAGGCGACCTTCTCGTTCGCAAACCTGCGCATCAGGTCGTCTTCGAGCGAGAGATAGAACCGGGACTCACCCGGATCGCCTTGGCGCCCGGAACGGCCTCGCAACTGGTTGTCGATGCGGCGCGATTCGTGGCGTTCCGTAGCGAGAACATACAAACCGCCGAGTTCGAGCACCTTGGTGCGCTCAACCTCTGTCTCGGCCTCGTGCCGTGCCAACGCCGCTGCGTACTCATCCCGGTATTCGTCCGAATCGCGGTCGAAGTCCTTCTTCGCCAGCTCGGCAAGTGCGAGCTGTTCGGGGTTACCGCCAAGCTGGATGTCCACACCGCGTCCGGCCATGTTGGTGGCAACGGTCACAGCTCGGAACTTCCCTGCCTGGGCAATGATCGGCGCCTCTCGTGCGTGCTGCTTGGCGTTGAGAACTTCGTGGTGGACACCGTTTTTGCGGAGGTGTTGGGAAAGTCGTTCGGACTTCTCGATCGATACGGTGCCGACCAGCACCGGCTGCCCGTATCCGTTTCGCTCGAGGATATCTTCGAGGATTGCGTCGAACTTGGCGTCCTCATTGACGTATACGAGGTCGGGTTGGTCGGCACGGGCAATCGGCTTGTTGGTCGGAATCACGACGACTTCAAGGCCGTAGATCTCTTTGAACTCCCCGGCCTCTGTTTTGGCTGTACCGGTCATACCGGCGAGCTTGTCGTAGAGGCGGAAATAGTTCTGCAGAGTGATCGTGGCGAGGGTCTGGTTCTCTTCCTTGATCTTGACGCCCTCTTTGGCCTCGATTGCCTGATGGAGGCCCTCCGAATACCTACGACCTTCGAGGACGCGGCCGGTGAACTCATCGACGATCTTCACCTCGCCCCCCTTGACGAGGTAGTCGACATCGCGCTCGTATAGCTCCTTGGCCTTCAGCGCAACATCGAGGTGGTGAATGAGGTCGACGTTCGAGAAGTCGTACAGATTCTCGACGCCGAGGATCTGCTCCACCCGGTGTACACCATCCTCCGTCGTGATGACTTGGCGCTTCTTCTCGTCAACCTCGTAGTGCTGATCGGCACGCAACGTATTGGCGATACGAGCGAAGTCGCGATACCACTTGCCGGTCTCACCCACTCGACCGGAAATGATCAATGGAGTCCGGGCCTCGTCGACGAGGATCGAGTCGACCTCGTCGACGATCGCGTAGGCATGGCCGCGCTGCACTTGGAGCTCGGGGTGCATCGACATGTTGTCGCGTAGATAGTCGAAGCCGAACTCGTTGTTGGTGCCATACGTGATGTCCGACGCGTAGGCGGGGCGCCGTTCCTCCGGCGTCATTTCCGATTGGATCAGGCCGACCGTCAGGCCGAGGAAACGGTGGATGCTGCCCATCCAGTCGGCGTCACGACTGGCGAGGTAGTCGTTCGTGGTGACCATGTGGACGCCGCCGCCGCCGAGAGCATTGAGGTACGCGGGCATCGTCGAGACGAGGGTCTTGCCCTCTCCGGTGCGTTGCTCGGCGATCATGCCGCGATGGAGCGCGCCGGCGCCAACCACCTGCACGTCGTAGTGACGCTGGCCGAGGACCCGGCGTGAAGCCTCGCGCACGACCGCAAAAGCCTCCTCGAGGACATCGTCCAGAGTGGCACCATTTTCGATTCGCTGGCGAAATTCGGTCGTTTTGGCGCGGAGCTCGTCGTCGCTCAAGGCTTCAATCTCCGGTTCCAGAGCATTGACGCGCTGAGCTAGCGCTTCGAGTTCCTTCAGCGCCTTACCCTCACCAGCACGGAGGACTTTGCTGAAGACTGACATATGGGGGATATCTTATCTGTGGGTTGGGAGTTATAGGTCGCAGATTGGTATCCGATATTCGGTATCCCGAATCCGGTAGGTGCGCAGTTCAGCCGACCGGCGCTTGATCCATGCTCTCGAGCAGTGCCGCAGGGTCGATGCCACTGTCCTGAGCCAGCAACTGGCCCCTGACGTCGTCCGGGTGCAGCGCGTATGGCTCCGGGTCGATGTCGTTGCCCTGCGTGTCGCGCACCAACAGCGTGTCGAGGGGACCGCCCGGCTCGCTCGATCGACTCACGACTACAGCAACGCCGTTCTCGTACTCCAGAATCGAGCCAGGCGGATAGATGCCCATCATGTCGATGAACGTGCGCACGAGATCGGGGTCGTAGCCGCTACCGGCTCCCATCAGTAGCGCGTTGAGCGCATGGTTCGGGGTCTCGGCGCGGCGATAAGAGCGTCGCGTCGTAATCGCGTCGTACGTGTCGGCCACAGCCACGGCCCTGCTGTACACGTGAGGGCGCTTCTCGCGATGAATGCCCGGATAACCGGAGCCATCAAACCGGGCATGGTGCTCGAATGCGACCGTGGCCGAGATCTCGTGTCCGGGGCCGCCTGCGGCGAGAATCGCAAGAGCTCCCTCCTGGGGATGGACTGTGATTTCCTTCCACTGGTCATCGTTGAGGCGGCCCGGATAGTTGAGGGTCGCCGTCGGCACCGCCGTCTTGCCGATGTCGTGGAGCACGGCGCCAACGCCTATCGGGATGAGGTGCTCGCGTTCGATGCCGATCATTCGCCCAATGGCGAGCGCCAGAATGCACGCGTTGACTGAGTGGTAGTAGGTGTATTCGTCGTGGCTCTTGACCGTCGAAAGCAACAAGCTGGCGCTCGATTGGGTCATCGATTGTTCGAACAAACCCTCGACCGCTTGTACTACCGGAGCCATTTCGAACTTCCCGTCCGCCCGCATTGCGCCGGTGACTCCCCTTAGAGCATCGAGGCTGGAGACATAGGAGCGTCGCAGCTCACTCGTTGGCGTCGCCTCGAGGTCCTCGGGCGTCAGGTAGCGCTCATTGAGAAGGATCGATCCATCTGCGGGAAAGTCTGCGGACGCGTTCGCCAAGAAGGCGGCAACGTCGAGCAGGTCCTGATCCGTGACCGGGTGCACTGCCGTCATCGACTCGACACCGCGCTCCTCGAGCTCGCCGATGAACGAGTGATACTCGAGGGATACATGGGGAAGAATCGTCCTGTTGTGAAAGAAGGCATTGTCCATTGCCGAAACGACGACCTGGCCACCTTCTGGCACCACATCGTCCGTGGCAGTGCGGAGGGCCAGGAGGGCTTCCATAGTGAGTGGATGGCCCGTTGGATACAGGCCGACCTGGCGCACCAGACGGCGCAGCGCCTTTATCCACGCTCCGGTCTGGCGTTCGCTCATGCCGCCACCTTGGAGATGATTTCGCGCGCATAAGCACGTAGCTCTCGATCACGCTTGCGGAAGACGAGCTTCCTATGCGCAATGCGCCTGACAGCCTCCTGCGAAGCAGGCGTTTCGCGGCCACCGAGCACATCGACTATTGCCATCTGCACCTCTTGCGGATGCTTCGACGACTCGAACTCCCGGATCAGCGACGTCTCGAAGCCGGACGAGTCGAACGTCTTGGCCAATGAGGCCGCCGCGTCGCGCATGATGGCGTGCGGATCCGACAGAAGCCGCAGCACCGTCGGCGCGGCCTCGTCGCGCTGGAGACGAATGAGTGAGCGAAGGGCTTCCGCTCTGACCCTCTGGTCCTCGTGGCGCAGCAACCGCCGCACGCCGGCCACGGCCGTCTGTTTGCCAGTTCGGCCGAGCACGGTTGCCAAGTTGCGCAACAGGTACCAACGATCGTCGAGCAGGTAGTTGTCGAGACAGAGTGGATCCTCGCTGACGGCGGGGACCAGCAACGCTGTGATGCTTCGCCTCGACTTCTGGTCATCGGCGTCGGCGAGCATCGCAACCAATGCATCAGTCGCCGACGTGCCAATGGTGCCCAGGAACTGGCTTGCTCCATCGGAGAGCTCTTCGCCATCTTCTGCATCGAGTACGAAGCGGAGCACGTCGGGCCGGCCCAACTTGTCGAGGCCCTCGCGAACCTGCCGTTTTCGCGCCGTGGGAAAGGCCGGATCGACGAGCACCTTGTCTAAGAGGCGCTGCGCTGCATCGAGGTCGCCGGTGCGCAGGTGGCGAGTGATTCTCCCGGTCCACACCCGAACAACCCTGGCAAACCGATCGTCGCGGTACTCACATTCGAACAGCCCGCGCAGCACGGAACCGGCGAGCTCTTCGCCATCGAGCGCCGCAGTCATCTCGTCACGAAGGGCTGCGAGCAACTCTTCGTGTCCGGCACGATCACGATCGACGGTCGACAACACCTCTGCGATTCGCGCTGAGACTGCCTGTTGCGTCGGCAACATGTCCTCGTCGACCATTCCGTAGGCGTTCGATACCGGCCGGCCCGTCTCTTCGGCGACCTGGTGCGCGTAGCTCTTCAACGATGTGGCGCTTTGACTGGTCAGGTCCGGAAGAAACCCTGCCAACTCGGTCTGCGTCAACTGGTCGAGGAAGAGGCGGTGATTCTCGTCGGTCGAGTCCTCGAGGACCGCCTCGAGGACACCGAGCTGAAGGTCACGGGGCAGGAAGAAGAACGACTCGAGGAAGCTCCGGAACTCCCGCCAAGGATCGTTGTCGCCTTCCCGAATGATCGTGCCTGGAACGAACGCCTCGTCCGCGAGCGGACTGGCTTGCTCGTGCAGGCCCCACAACCCTGCGAAGTACTGCTCTGGAGAAAAGTCGGGGCCGTCTCCCGACATGAGGATGGATGCAATCTCATCCGGGTCGGCGCCGTGCGACGCGGCTGCCGCAGCAGGCGACATGTGCTCGGTCAGTATGTGGGCCGGTCGTCCGCTGCCGTCATCTGTGAGCACGAGCAGGCCACGCTGGAGCACCTGGATTCCCGTCGCAGGCACCTCGCGGATGATGGAGCGGATGCCACCGCGCTCGCGAACGTGGTCGTCATCGAGCGCAATTGCCCTGAAGAAGCCGAGGAGACCGTCGAGCGTGGCTCCCCCGACGAAGCGGATGTTCTCCACGTCATGCAGGAAGAGCTCGCGGGCCAGGCGCTCTGCGCCTTCACGCCGCAACTGCAGCTCCTCTTCGCCGAGTATGAACCGGCCAGGCCCCACCCCGACCACCAGAGGCGGGGTCAGTGGATCGGCGAGGGCAACAACGGCTCTAGTGAATGCAGGCTGCTGAGAAGGGTCGGGGTATAGGGAGAACGTCGTCCACGCGGTGCCAACGGCCTCGACGAGAGCGAGTGCCTTTTCCGCGGCAGAGTCCGAGGCGCCGTCGCGGCTCATGACCTCAGCCGATCGAAATCAGATTCTCCCGAACGGCGTAGAGAACCGCTTCGTTTCGAGAGTGGAGGCCGAGTTTGTCGAGGATGTTGCGGATGTGGTTCTTCACCGTGTTTTCGGAGATGAACAGTTCCTCACCGATCGACCTGCTTGTCATCCCTCTGGCAACAAGCTGGAGAACCTCGATCTCGCGGCCGGTGAGGGTCGGCTTGCGGGCTGCCAGGAGCTCCTGGTGACGCAGCAGTTGCCGAGTCACGTCGAACAGCTTGCCCGCCATTTGGCTCGAGACGACTGCGCCGCCCTTGGTGGTTGCCGAGATCGATTCGACCAACTGAGGGAAGGGCATGTCTTTGACGATGTAGCCACGGGCGCCTGCCTTGATGGCGGCAAGCAAGTCTTCTTCGGACTCGCTTCCAGTGAGCAGGATCACGTTGGAATTCGGAGACACCGCGGTGAGCTTCTCAACGACCTCGAGGCCGGAAAGACCCGGCATGAGGACATCGAGCAAAACGATATCGGGCTGGAGGCTCTCCGCCTCGGCGACGGCACCTTCGGCTGTTTCGGCTTCGCCGACCACATCGAACCCGGCATCGCGCAGCGCCGAGGTCAATCCGGCCCGGAAGAGAGGCACATCGTCAACTACAAGCAGTCTTGTCATTGGGGTTCTATGAGTCCTAGGGAGCCATCGTCACGGTGATACAGAACGCAGTGCTTGCCGCTGTCAGCGTCAAGGAAGAAGAAGAACGAGTGTCCAATCATCTCCATCTGTAGCGCCGCCTCCTCTGGCGTCATCGGCCGCATTTCAAAACGCTTCGTTCGAACTATCTCGAAGTCACCGCTGTGGCTTTCATCGGAGGTATCTAGACCTTCATTGAGGGTTTTGTTCGAACGCGGACGTGACCTGTGAACCAGGCGGTCTTTGAGCCTTCTGAGCTGGTTCTCGAACTTGTTGAGAGCCCTGTCTAGAGCCGTTCTGTCGTCTGGTCCCTCGCCCTGGACGCGTACAGTGTGGCCTGCGGTGTGGCTGGTTATTTCGACGCGATAGCGGTTGTCGCCCTGTCGCGGATTGCGCCGCTCGGAGAACTCCACGTCTGCAGCGACCCCGTCCTCCAGGATGCGTCCGGCGTGTCGGACTCGATCGTCTGCCAGCTCCTGCAGGTCTGCCGAAACACTCATGTTCCGACCGTGCACACGTACGTCCACTTGTGGCTCCTTCCGGCTTCTGCGGCACCGCAATGTGGCGATACCAACTCGCGAAAGAGCGCCAAACGACTCCGGAGTTTTCGCACAGCTCGGCCCGGCCGATTCTCGACCTAGCTCTGCCGTACGTCCTTGCCGACACGCGGCCTCCCCGAGGCGATTGGCGCCTTCGATGCATCGATCATACCCGGCGATGTCGCTACGACTACAGAGGAAATGTGCCCTGGGCGTGGGTTGCCAAGGGCATCTAGCGCACCGCGTAGCGTGGCTCCCGAGGTAACCACATCGTCGATCAGGACGGCGCCTTCTGGCAATTGGCCACCATGGAAGCGAGCCAACCGACGCTTGCCCTTATCTCGACCGGCATGGCGGGGCCACCAGAGCGCAGGAGCAAGGGCAGGGACCAGGGGGATACCTCGCCTGCGAGCAACTCTTCGAGCGAGTTCGACGCTCGGATCGACGCCGTGGACGATCCGGCGAACAAACGCCCTCGGCACAGGCACGACTGCGGTGGCCCATTGCGGCAAGAGTGGCTCCATCAGATTTGCCAACACGTCTGCGGCGCCGACCACACCTCGGTATTTCAGCTGATGAACCAGCCGGCGGCCCGTCCCGGAGTGATGCAATGCGAACCGGCCGGCAACAGACGCCACTACAAAGGAACCACCGGGATGCATTTTGTTACGGCAGTCGAGGCACAACGGAGGTTCAGTCACCGCGCCGCAGCAGACACAGATGGGCATGTGGCGAATCTACGAAGAATGGCGCCGCGATTCGACCCCTTCGAGTCGGTTGATTCGGAGTCACTAGTCACCGGGCTGTACCCCAAAGTGGGTCTTCCCTGCTACTCAGAGTGGTTTATGGTGTACGGAGGGCTACGAAGTGGGAGGAACACGATGACGGTGGACGTCGCCGCAGCGCGCGAGCGAGACCGCCGCCGGAGGCTGCGAAGGGTTGTATTCGCCCTTGCGCCGCTGGCTATTTGGATGTGGTGGCGAATCGTCACGGGCAATCCTGTTTCGCCCGGCTGGCCCGAACTGCCACCAGACGCAGTCTTCTGGCTCCCCGGAATAGCCCTTGTCCTGCTGCTCGCAGTGGTCTTCATCGCCCCAATGTTTGGCGCCGGCAAGTCGCCACACACCATCTATCTCCCCGAGCAGATCGAGGTCGGCTTCGACGACGTCAAAGGTCTCGGCTCCGTTCTCAATGAGGTCAGACACACGCTCGACGTCTTCCTCAACCACGCCCGTTTCCGCGAGGAGATGGGCGGCTCGCCGCGTCGTGGCGTCCTGTTCGAGGGACCGCCGGGAACGGGAAAGACCCACGTTGCCAAGGCAATGGCCAAGGAGGCGGGCGTGCCGTTCCTCTACGTCTCATCGACTGCGTTTCAGTCGATGTGGTACGGCGCAACTGCGCGCAAGATCCGCACTTACTTCCGCCATCTGCGCAAGGTGGCCCGCCGCGAGGGTGGCGCAATCGGCTTCATCGAGGAGATCGATGCCATCGGCATCGCTCGTGGCGGTGTTGGCATGTCGCCACGGCAGGTCGGCTCGGCGCTGTCTGTTGCGCCTGCAATATCACAAGGCACCGGCGGAGTTGTCAACGAGCTACTGATTCAGATGCAGAGCTTCGACGAGCCCACCCGCTCGGACCGGTTTCGCAATGCGATCGTTCGCTTCGTGAACCGTTTCCTGCCGGCGCGACGTCAGCTCAAGACGGTCGCTTCGCCCTTCGCCAACATCCTGCTGATTGGTGCGACCAACCGGGCCGACAGCCTCGACAAGGCACTCTTGAGGCCCGGACGGTTCGACAGGGTATTGCACTTCGGCCTGCCGGGAAGGAACGAACGGCTCGAACTCGTCGAATACTTCCTCACCTCCAAGAACCACGACGTTGAGCTCGACGACGCCGGCGCAATGGATGACGTCGCCGCCATGACGATTGGCTATACACCCGCCTCCCTCGAGAGGCTCTTCGACGAAGCCTTGCTCCAGGCGTTGCGCGATGGACGCTCGGCGTTGACGCGAGGCGACATCCGCCAGGCCCAGCTAGAAGTGGAGATCGGTCTTCCCAGCCCCGTCGACTACTCACCCGAAGAGCGGCTCACGATTGCCACTCACGAGGCGGGGCACGCCGCAATGGCATACGTGGTCGGTAGCGGCCGCAAGCTGGAGCTGCTGTCGATCATCAAACGTCGCGAATCGCTCGGCATGCTCACCCATCGTGAAGAGGAGGAGCGCTTCACCCAGCGTTCCAGTGAGATGAAGGCGATGCTCAAGATATCGTTCGGCGGGATGGTGGCCGAGGAGATCTTCTTCGGCGAGTCAGGCACCGGTCCCGCCGGCGATTTGGCGGCTGCAACCAAGCTGGCGGCAGAGATGGTCGGCTCGTACGGGCTTGGCGACGCCCCCGTCTCTTTCCGTGCGGCCCAGGGAGGTGCTTTCGCAGGCGACTTCGTAGCGCAGGTGCTGAACGACCCAAAAGCTCGCAAGGCCGTAGACCGCATCCTGTTGGATGCCAAGCACGACACAACGGCGATCCTGGCCGACCACCGCTACCTGGTTGACGCCCTCCGCCAAGCGCTCCTGGAGCGCGAGGAGTTGGTCGGGGACGAGATCATCGATGTCTTGCGAGAAGCCGAGACAGCAGCCCTCGCCGGATCCACCGCGCTGGTCGACCTGCGGGAGCGCAATCCCCGCGTCGTCGAGATCCAGAGACGCGATGAAGATTCGAGCCCGACGCCGTAGGGCGGATACAAGCGGGCGTGCTGTCTAGAACCGGACAACTCGATACCCCATCCTGTCGATAAGGTCGACAACGAGATCACGGCAACAGCCCGGGATTGGACCTCATGAGCGAGCTCGAGCAATCGCCGGAAGCATCCGACGAGCAATCCAGCGACCGGTCAACTCAGCACGTGTGGGACCTCGTCGCGTTGTGGGCCGGCGCGATTGCGATAGGTACGTCGCTCGCGGCAGGGTCCCCCTACGTCGGCAGTGGCGTCATGGGTCGGTGGAGAACGGCACTCACCGCTCTCGGCCTACTCGCCATAGGGGCCGGCCTGATCGGACTGATGCGGCGCCAGCCCTGGCACATTGCCGCCAAAGCCGCTGTTGTTGTCGGAGCCGTCGCCGCCCTGGAAGGACTCGCAATCTTTGGCATAGATCAGGTCCCCATCACACCGGCCGGCTGCACTGACATCAACGGACCGACGATTGAGAACCGGGGCCCGGTCTATTGCCTCGAGGGCGACGGGACCTTGGTGCGGATAACGGTCACCAACGTGGTGAGATGTAGCAACGGGGGATTCAGCTCGACGACGAACTATCAGCGCCAATGGGGGAGATTCGGGTGGTCAACAGAGTGGAACGCGAGAGGATGTCCGCTGTGACTCATGCCCCGATCTCCTCTGCTGAGCGGTGAGCTGATGAGGGGATCGGAGGGGAGAGCCTCCCGCGCCCCACTGCACCGAGCCGAAGAGGCGATTACCCGAGGCGAGCAAACGAGCGTCGGCCGCTAGTCGCACAACTGCGAGTGGAAGCGGACACCGTCCGCTGCCGCGAGAAATGCAGCAAGCCTGCTTGCTGGGAAACCCTTAAGTCCCCTGGTCCCAGCTTGCGAGGTACCGCTCTTGCTCATCCGTAAGCTGCTCGAGACCACCGCCCATGGCCGCCAGTTTGAGCCTCGCCACCTCGTTGTCGAGGTCTACCGGCATCACGTAGACCTGGTTGTCCAGGGACTCGTGAACTTGGAACAGCCACTCTGCCGAAAGCGCTTGTGCCGAGAACGACATGTCCATCACATCTGCGGGGTGGCCTTCGGCTGCGCCCAGGTTCACCAATCGGCCCTCAGCCACAACCATGAGACGGCGCCCGTCGTCCATCAGGTACTCCTGGAGGTTGGGGCGAAGCTCCCGATTCGCCTCAGCCATCTCTTCGAGCTTGGCAAGGTCGAGCTCAACGTCGAAGTGGCCGGCATTGGCCATGATCGCGCCGTCCTTCATGACTGCGAAGTGTTCCTCGCGGAAGACATGGATATTGCCCGTCGCCGTGATGAAGATGTCGCCCTCACGAGCTGCGTCGAGAGATGTCATCACGCGGTGGCCGTTCATCGCGGCGGACACGGCCCGTACCGGATCGATCTCGGTGACGATGACGTCGGCGCCCATTCCCTTGGCCCGTTCGGCGATCCCCCAGCCACAATCTCCGTAACCGGCTACCACGACCCTGCGCCCCGCGAACAAGACGTTGGCGGCCCGCAAGATGCCGTCCAACGACGACTGGCCGGTGCCGTGGCGGTTGTCGAAGAGGTGCTTCGTTCGCGAGTCGTTGACCGCAACCACGGGGAAACGCAGAACACCGTCGGCGGCCATTGCCTTGAGGCGGATGACACCGGTCGTCGTTTCTTCGAGCCCACCGACGATCTCCTGTGACGCACGCTGCCGATGAAGCACTGTTGTGGTGTCAGCGCCGTCGTCGAACACGATGTGCGGTTCTGTGTCCAGGACGGCGTTGATGTGCTCGTAGAAGGTATCCGAGTCCTCGCCGCGAACGGCGTAGACGGCCATTCCTTGATCGACAAGAGCGGCCGCCACATCGTCCTGGGTCGACAGCGGATTCGACGCACAAAGCGCCACCTCAGCTCCACCGGCGCGAAGGGCCAGCATGAGATTGGCGGTTTCCGTCGTGACATGCATGCAGGCGCCGATGCGCTTGCCTGCAAACGGCTGTTCCTTCTCAAAGCGCTGTCGAATGGTTGCGAGTACCGACATACGGCGCGCAGCCCATTCGATTCTGCGGTGGCCGAGCTCGGCGAGCGAGATGTCGGCGATGTCGTTCTGTGCAGTGGTCAACGGATTCCTCCCCGGCGGTGCCGGCGCAAGGCTAACCGCCGTTGACCTGTCGCGATCCGCAATACCTAGTCGTCGAGCGGCTTTGCCGCCTCTTCGAGCATCACCGGGATGCCTCCTTCTTCGACGGGGTATGCGATTCGACAGAGCGAGCACACAAGCGAAGGAGGTTCTTCTCTCTCCGCGAGGGATCCCGCACACTTGGGACACTGCATGATCTCGAGCAATCCGTCGGGAAGCAGAGCCATCAATACCTCCCCAGAATCTCGCTCACCTGACTCACTATCGCCGCCACGTCTTGGGCAGTCGGCGCTTCGACGTTGAGCCGCAGGACGGGCTCCGTGTTCGACGGACGGAGATTCAGCCACCGGTCCCCCAAGTCAACTGTCAAGCCGTCGAGACGATCCGGCACTCCGGGCGCGAAAGCCACCTCGACCGCTGCAACCGCATCTGCCTTGGAATCGACCTTGAAGTTCACCTCACCGGACTGTGCGTACGGCTCGTAGTCCATCCTGATCTCGGAGAGCGGCCGACCATCCTCAGACATGATCTGGAGCAACACGAGCGAAGCGAGGATGCCGGAGTCGGCTCGGTAGTTGTCCCGGAAGTAGAAGTGCGCGGAATGTTCACCGCCGAAGATGGCTCCGGTCTCCTTCATCACCTGCTTGATGTACGAGTGCCCGACCCTGGTGCGGATCGGCTCACCGCCCGCAGCGCGTACGGTCTCCGGCACGGCCTTCGAGCAGATCAGGTTGTGCACGACCTTGGCGCCCGGCTCTCTCTTCAGGAACCAGTCCGCGATGATGGCAGTGGTGGTGCTGCCGGGTAAGGCAACGCCCTGATCGTCCACAAAGAAGGCGCGATCCGCATCGCCGTCGAACGCGATACCTAGTGACGGCTTCTCCTTTTCCATCACAGCCTGCAGGTCGACGAGGTTCTCGGGACGCAGTGGATCGGCCGGATGATTGGGAAAGGTGCCGTCCGGCTCGAGATAGAGCCCGATCACGTCTGCGGGCGTGCGGCTGAACACCTCGGGAACGGCCACTCCGGCCATCCCGTTTCCGCCGTCGATGGCGACGCGCATCGGCTGGAAGGTGTCGACATCGACGATCGAGAACAGGTGATCCACGTATCCGGCAAGTGCGTCCCGCTCAGCCACCGACCCAACAACGGCGCTCGTCGGCTGAGGATCGAGCGCAATCGCTTTGATCTCTTCGAGGCCCGTATCGGCACCGACCGGCGCCGCACCGGCGAGACAGAGCTTCATGCCGTTGTACTCAGGGGGATTGTGCGATGCGGTTATGACGAGGCCGGGCAGGTCCTCGGCACCGGAGTAGTAGTACAGCATGTCGGTTGTGATCTCGCCGAGGTAGACAACATCGGTGCCCCGGCTTGTGATGCCTTCGATCACCGCGTCGGATAGGGCAGGCGAGGTCAGCCTGCAGTCGTGACCGACGGCGATCGCCGGTACCTGGGCGAAGTCGGCGAAACCGATGCCGATCGCCCGGGCCGCTTCGGTCGTCAGCTGCTCGGGGGCGAGACCCCGAATGTCATAGGCCTTGAAAATGCTGTTGAGATCCATATGTGCCAACGGTAGCGCCGGGAACGCAGCGGGTCAGCTGCATCGTCGGGTCTTCGCTCCGGAACCGCCGGGCGGAAGCAGCCCAAGCCGATAAGGGCTGCTCACAATTACTATCCCCGCCGCTATGTCGCAACAGCTCACCATGTCGCTCGTCATTCCCGTCTACAACGAGGCTGGGTTTCTGCCGGGCGCCCTCGAAACCCTCTACGGGGAACTGGAACAGGTCGACGCCGCCGTCGACGTGATACTTGCCGAGAACGGCTCAACCGATGGAACGGCCGACCTTGGCCGCGAGCTCGGTGCGACGTATCCCAACCTAACTGTGCTCGAGCTCCCGGAACCGGACTACGGCGGAGCCATGCGAGCCGGGTTCCTCGCTGCCACGGGCGACTGGGTGTGCAACTCCGATATCGATTACTTCTCCGGGCCATTCATGGCGAAGGTGGTGGCCCTCGCCGACTCGGCAGACGTCATCCTCGCCTCCAAGCTCGACCCGGAATCAGAGGACAGACGGAGCCCGCTTCGTCGCCTCGCTACCTGGACCTTCAACCAGATACTCCGACTGATGCTCGGCTCGAAGGTATCGGACACTCACGGAATCAAGGCGCTGCGGCGCGAGGTGATTGCGGACGTGGCCAACGATGTGATTTCCCGGCAAGACCTATTCGACACCGAGTTGGTCATTCGAGCGGAGAGACAGGGCTGGCGCATCAAGGAATTGCCGATCGTCGTTGAGGAACAACGGGAAACCAAGTCGAGCTTGCTCAAGCGAGTACCGCGGACACTCAAGGGCGTTTGGAAGATCAGAAAGGCGCTCCCCAAGTCATGACTTCACCGAGCATTGACTCAGACCTTGGTGCCGGCCTCCGCCGATGAACCCTTCATGGCCTTTTTGAACACTACGTCGCGATAGCCCGCGAACTTGGGCAGGATGATCAAGACGGCGGCACCGATATATGCAATCCGCAGGCCGGTATCTGACATCGGGCCCCAGACGGCGTTGGCTCCGCTCACGACGACGTTCGTGACGAGGAGGGCAACGCCGTTGATTGCGAAGAACTTGGCCGTTTCGCCACCACCCCCGGTGGCCTGATCGAGCTGGAATGTCCACCTCCGGTTGAGGATGTACGACATCAAGGTGGTGAGGGCAAAGGCAATAGTTGTTGCGAGGAACACCGATATGTCGAAGCCATCTGTGCGCTCTGCTTCTCCGCCGAGCACCACAAGCAAGATACTGAACAGCAAGAGCGATACCACCGTGTTCAGAACCCCAATGATGCCGACTTTGACGACCTGAACCATCGACTCGCTATTCGCGAACGATCTCAGATAGTTCTTCATGGCGAATCACCGAACCTGGTGTTGAGCACCGGGCTGTCGAGATTCGGTATCGGTGCACCGTTGCGGTCACGACGCCGACGCACCGCGAAATAGATCAATCCGGCAACGGATCCGAATGTTGAGAGCATGCCCAGGTTCTCGGCCCAAGTGCGGGCAAACTCAAGCACCACTTCTTCGTCTGTGGGAATCACAACCATCAGCGAAGGAGCTGCTTTGTATGGGCCTTCGGCGCCCGTCGCTTCCCAGTTCGGGAAGTAGGAAACCTTGATCAGATGGGGCACCCCTATGGCCGTTGTCCTGAATGAGATGCGGTGGTCGGTGATATCCACGTCGCTCACGCTCCCGGCGCTTCCGATCAAGGCACCACCGGCGAAGGGGCCTTGCGGATCGGACGCTCTCGGCCAAGCCGGCGGGCCGTCCGCGACGAGCCAGCGGTCGAGATTCTCGACGTCGTCGTACCAGTTGAGGGCGGCTTCGAGGAAGTCGTCTCCCTCGAAGACGGTCGGCTGAACCGCGGCAACGTCGATAGGGGCCGCGTCGGGTAGGAGGAAGACGTCGAAAGGATCGGTCTGCGAGACCCGCTTGAGCCCAAACTCGGTCGCCGCAGATTTGGCTTCATCAGTCCAGGCCACGTAGTAGCTGACGTCGTACAGACCGAGGTGCTCGACCGCCCGTGCGAAGTCGAGAGAGCGATACGTGAGACCGCGCACCGGATTCGACGGCGACTGGCTCACCTCCGCAGCGTTCAAGAAGTGGAACGGCGTCGTGAGGGACGACTCGAACAGAAGACCCTCCATCGACGGATGGCCGTCGCTCCAATACGGCGTGAGCATCAACGCCATCGGCGTCCCGTAGCGGCCCAAGTCGCTGTTGGCCTCCCACATGACACGGCCGTCCGGCAGCGCACTGATCTCGGTCATGAGCGATTCGTATTCACGGAACACGTCCTTGCCCTCGTAGCCCGAGTAGTTCCAGCGCACCCAGCCGGGCACGTCATGGATTCCCGCCACCGTGATTGTCATCAGCAACACCGTCGCCAAGCCAACGCCGACGATCATGTTGGAGGACCGCTCCGGAACCCAGCGAGCGACCGTGGTAACCCCGAGGCCGATAGCGATTCCGGCGAAGATGAATCCACCGAGGAACCAGTACGGCAGGAATCGCCCGTTGTAGATCGCGGTGAACGGGAAGTCCGGCAGCTGCATGATCCAGTACACGAAAGCCGGCACGACCATCATTACGAGCGGCACGGCAACTCGGTCGCGACGAAGCAGCGACCAAGCGATACCGACGAGCGCAAGCACGAATATCGGAATGAATTCGTTGGGCAGAGGCGTCGAAATGGTGCCGGGCGCAAAGCTGCCGCCGATCAAACCGGTAACCGGGTTCCATCCCATGTCTGTTGTGAGCGGATCGCCTGTCAAGTTAGGCACCACCGCTCTTATCAGGAAGGGAAGAGCCCAGATGGCGGCGATGGCGAAGCCGAGCAGCCACGACATGCCGAGCACCCGTCCCCCGCGACGACGCACGAGCAGTGGCAGCGATACCAGGACCACCACCATCGTCGTGACGACATGGCTCAAAGCCGTCAATGCGAGGAGAACCGCGGCAAGCGGAGAGAACCGTCCTCCTTTTCGAGTGTCTTTGATGATCGTCCCGAGATACATGAGGGACAGCGAAAGCGACCAAGCGAACGAGAACTCGCCCGCCATGGTCGACTTGATGTTGCCGCCGAAGATGCTGAAGCTCTCCATGAACACGTACATCGAGGCGGTTGCAGCGGTGATCGTCGAAACCACCCTGGAATACCCGATTCCTCGGGCCAGCACGTAAGCACCGAAGGGAAGCGCAATCACTCCGAGCGAAGCCGTGATCTTGAACGCCACCCCGTAAGGGAGAAACACGTCGAGCAGGATCGTGAAGAGCGCCGGCAGCGGAAAATAGAAATAGAGCGCGGGGAATCCGGCATACCAGTCGTTGCTCCAGCCGATCAGCCGGAAATCGGGGAGGAGATCATCTCTCAGAATGGAGGGCACGAGAACATGGGCGCCCATGTCTCCCCCGGTCGGCGTGTTGGCGGTCAACAGAGCCGGCCACCCGAAATCGACACTGAAGTAGGGGAATCCACTGGTTTGCTGAACCTGACCAATGAAGCCGGCCATGATCAACAGGATCAGGAGGGTCGGCAACCCGACGCCGATGAGTGCGATGACTCTTGGGTCGCGCATCGAGCGCCGTCGAGTCGGCGGAGGTGGTAGCGGCGCGAGATCAGGTGGGGCCGACATGCAGGAAAAGGCTAGCGCTGCTGAGGAATTGTTCTAGGCGGTCACGAGCGCGGCTTGCGGGCCAAGTCGAGGACTACTTCGAGGTCGAGCTTCTTCGCCCCCTGTCGCCACCACCGCGCCTCACACTTGTGGCAGGAATTGAATGTGACCTCCGTGCCGTCCGGGAGTGTCAGGTCGATCTCGATGACCGCCGTCGATCCACAGCTCTTGCACTCGAGTTCAGCCGTCGTCTGGTTATTTCTGGCCATCAGAGAACTGTAATACGCGAAAAGTGGATCTGGAACAATCGGGGTCGAGATTAGGTATTGCTCAGCCCCGAGCGACTTCCGGCAAGTCTTCGAGTTTCCCGAGATACTTCGACTTGCGTTTGCCGTCTTCCCACCAGTACGCATACCAGTAAGGCCCGTGGGGGCACGTGGTACATGTGGCTTTGCCGCACTTGACGTCCTGCTGACGGAGTTTCACATCGGGCGACGCACCTGGAAACGTCACTCCCCTGCCCTCGAGCCGAGCTTTGGCGAGAATCAGGAGGCGACGGAGCTCGTGCTCGTCCATCTCCCGAACCGCTTCGAGCACCTCTCGGTCGATGGGCACTATGCGACGTCGCTGCTCGGAGCCGCCGTGACTTCGGCGTGCCTCGCAAAGGCTGCCGGCGGGAAGAGTGGGAGCGCCACGTTGCGGGCGTCAGTCAGGTCCCATCCGACCGGTGGCCGCAACCGATTGGCATGCGGCGAACACATTGCGTAACCGCCGTATCCATCCCACGCCTCGGGGATGTTGACGATCTCGATGTGCCGTTCGTCATAGTCAAACGTCATCCAGGCGTCGGCGTTTTGGGGGCAGCGGCAACAACTCATTGGAGCCGAAACGCTAGGCGCCGCGACAAGTTACGCCAAGGATCGTCACGCTTTGACCGCTCGTATGGACCGCCTTGTCGGGACCCCTGCTGCCAGGTATGTCTGTGTGCCGTCGGCTAGCAGCAGCGCCAGAAGCGGAACACCTTGAACGCCATATCGGTCGAAGCGATTGGACTCCAATTCGTGAGTTACCTCTCGGTACGCAACGCCGGCAGACTTCAGCGCCGCCCGGGCGGCAGCACACTGATCGCAATCCGTCGAGGTGAAGAGCACGACACCTGCGGGAAGCTCACCGGCTGGGATCGAAAGGGGCGGATGGGCGCCACTTTGTAGCGGACGCGACAGCCGGGCGATCACAAGCGCAATTGCTACGACTGCGACAACGACGATGACACGGGTGAGCGGATCCACGTCACTCCTCGTATGCAACGCCCGCGAACAGAGCCACTGCGTCGTCGTTCTGCAGGCTCCACGAAGCCGTGATCGGTATCAGAGACTCGATGCGATATCCAAATATGTTGGCGTTGGGCGTCAGCCGAATACGGCGGAAGGACGTCGGCTCGAGCCTCACCTTGTCGGCCGCCAGCCCGGCACGGCCAAGAGGTTGCACGGTGACCGTGACGGCCTCAGCCGACGTATTCAGCAGCCACAGTGAGGAATCGCCGCCGAGGAAGCCTCCTGCACCCGGCAGCAACCACCGCAACGCCGGCTCAGGCGAACCAGTGGTAGCGGCAATGCGGCGTGGTGGCTGTTCGACGGTCTCGTCTTCACCCCCTGGCGTGTCGGGAGGTACATCCTCTGCCACCACAACGGCGGCCACTGGGCCGGTTGCCCTGACCCTGACTCCGACTGCACCTGACGACTGGTCTACCAATGGAAAGTCGATCGGGCGACCCGCCTCGACTGTGCCGGTGAACACGGAGCCGAAGCCTGCGGAGCGGCTGAACAGGTCAACCTCCACATCGACCGGATCTTCGCCAGGGTTCCACACCGAAAGCCGCGGGCTGAGTCCGGCGAGCGCCGCGGTCGGGAAAAGCCACTCGGTCGACAAGCCTGTGCCGTTCCAGTTGGCCTCCTCGTTGTCAAGCCGCTGGATCACTGTCGGGATGACAACCCCTTCCTCAGTCCCGACAGTCAGCACGAGGTTGTCGAGAAAGGGGATCGAGGCGGCAACGTCGATGTCGGTCCACGTGCGGCCGACCACGTCGATCTCGGCAAGATCCGGTAGTGCCTCCGACCCGAGCTCGCTGGCGGCTCGCACCTGGACCTTGGCATTCTCGGGGAATGGGTTGAACAAACGCAGCGTCAGGTCGTAGCCGTCACGCGTTGTGAGCCCGGCGATGTGCCACAGGCGCGGGCTGGAACCGATGCACCTGTCGCCGCTCAAAGACGCCTCGCCGCGCACGACTGAGGCGGCGGTCGCCGGCCCGGTGGAGAACTCGATGAATCCCGGCGCATCGCCTCGGTTGACTATCTCCGCAATGTCCTGAATGACCGCTCCCGGACCGTCGAGATTGAGCTGTCCGATGTCCGGCGGCTCCCCGACCCGAGGATCGGGATGAGTGAACACGACGTCCACGTCCGCGAGGAAGGCAGCAACAACCCGCGTGTCGCGAGTGGCGCCTGAATTGATCCAGGGGCAATAGAGGACGCTCGGCTGAGCAGAAGCTTCGGTGTCCGTTTCGACGATCTCTGCAAAGTCCGGGCCATCCGGGGTGGGGGGTTTCGGCAAGCTCACAGCGAAGAGGACGAGGGCGGCAGCAGCCCCGAGGCCGCCGAGCCGTGCCGAACTCAGTAGCTTCATCGGCGTCTCCTCAACAGCAGCGAACCGAGCGCCAGCCCGATCCCGATCCAAAGGGAAAGGCGTGCCTGGCGAAGGGCTGACTCGTCAGCCGCAAACTGAACTTCGCCGCTGGTCCCGTCGAGTGTCATTGCCCACTCATCGGGAGTGGCATCTTCTCCCCAGCCTGGATGCGCTTGCTCCTTCACAAGGACCGAGGTGGCCGCAACTCCTGTGAAGCCCGTGCCCTGCTGCGCCCATGCATCGCCGTTGGCCGAGACCGCTCGAACTGCATCGACAGTGTCCACGAGAAAAACAGTCCGGCGCAGACCATCGAGAGGAATCAGATCGAGCTGGCGCTCGAAACGCGAGGTCAGCGGAGTCGCGTCCATCTCGATGATCCACCTGATCCCGAACTCTGCAAGCTGCTGACCTGCCCGGAAGCCGCCCCCCTCGATGATGCCCTCGAGCACTCCGGCCAGGGCCTCGTCAGCCGGCCCGGGACTTGGCAGCTCCGACTCCCAAAGGCGGGGGGTGGGCGCGGAGATCACGCGATACCCGGCGCCGCGAACCGTGCGGGCGGTGCCGGGCAGCGAACCTGGTGGACCGACCAATAGGACACGGGCAGCAGATTCATCGTCGATCGAAGCGCCGGTGAAGCGGAGGGCATCTGCCAACTCATCGGCAGGCAGTCCGGCTCGACCGGGCGCGAGGACAAGCACCGAGCTCAAGACCAGGAGCGACCCAGCAATTGCGCCTGCGGGGAGAATGACTTTTCCGGTAGTCGTCATCTCGGGAGATCTGCGCAGCGACTCGAATAGGACACCGACGACGACCGCCGAGCCGAGCGACACGGCGGCGAGCCCGAGAGCCTCGAGGTGGCGGCCGCCCCCCTCGGACGCGGTCCGTGCCATCAAGAACCCAACCGAACCGGCGAGCGCCCCCCAGAGGCCGATTCGCCACAAGCTGCCGGGCGCGGCCAACAGTGCGGCCGCCGCCGCGACCAGCGCGGCGATAGCCAACGCGAGGCCCGGCTCCCAGAAAGCCTCGCCTGCGCGCAGATACTGATTGAAATCGACTTCGCTCACCCAGGGCCTGAGCATCACCAAACCGATCACTGTTCCAACAACGCTGGTGAGCACCGCCAGCCAGGTCGCCGCACTCTTCGGTCTCAGAAGCGCAAGCAGCGCGACGGCCCCGACCGGCAACAAGAGCATCTCTGGGCTCAGATTCGCAAGGATGCCGCTGATCCATCCGACCGAGAGGATTCGACCAAGCCGAGCAGGCCAGGAAGCAGGCCAGGGGGCCAGTACAACCCGCATGGCCCACGGAACGACGGCAATAGCTATGAGGTTGGCCACGTCACCCGACCCGGCAATTGTGCGGGTAGCCGGTCCTGCCATGAACGCCAGACCGGCCAAGATCCCCGGGACTGAATCGATCGACCAAGTGCGCAGCAACCGGGCCATTCCCCAGATCCCCATCACGAAGGAGACGAGCACAAGCGAACCGGCCGCAAGGTCGGGATTGTCCAACCAGATGCGCTGCCACACGCCGGCGAAACCCAGAAACGGTGGCAACGTCTGGGCACTGCCGAATCCGGCCGGGTTCCAGCCGCCTGCGTACGCGGCGATAGCGTCGCTACCGCGGTCCGGCAGCGGCAGGCTGAGGCCACCGGCAGGGAAGCCTCCCCAAATGGAGCGGGTGGCGAACAGCGAGAACAAGAATGCGGCCAGTCCAATGCCGAAAGCGGGTCGGCGCACCTCTTGAGCGAGGCTGGCAACTCCCCCGCGTTCCTCAGCCGGGAAACGAGCGCGAGCCGCGTCCGCCAGCTCCCCCCAAAGCGAACGCAGCGCGGCGGACCCGCGCACCTGATAACGAAAGATCTCGGCGTCACCCGCCACAGCAGCCCCCCGCGCCACCGACCTCGCCCGAAGCGTCGAGGGCAGTTTGAAGATGTTCCACAGCCACGCCCGCAACCAGGAGAAGAGGGTCCACCGACCCACCAGAGGAACAAGGAGCGCCTCAACCAGGCCGATCAAGATACGAGCCGGGATCGCCCAGACGAGGGTGATGGGGCTGTACACCTTGAGCATCGCTCGAATACGTCCCGCCTCCTCACGCCACAACGGCGCCTCACGCTGCGGCGGAACGCCGACCTCTGAACTCGGCACGACAACGACTCTGGCGCCGATGGCCCTTGCTCGTTGGCTCAAGTCGATAGCGCTTGCTTGCGGCGCCAAGGAAGCGTCCGGACCGCCTAAACCCTTGAAGAGATCCCGCCGCACCAACAGGGAGTCGCCGTCTAGGGCGGCTACGTCCCGGACCACGTCATATTGGCCCGCGTCCAGCTCGTCGTCGTCGATGCCGATGTAGGGCACGTCGAATACATCCGTTGCCAATCCAACCGATACCAACCTGGCGGGGTTGTCCACATCGAGGAGCTTGGAGCCGGCCAAGCCGGCACCGACCCTGGCTGCTTCGAACACGAGAGCGTGAAGCGCATCCGGACGCGGCACGGAGCCCGCGCGCAGCAGCCACACATGGGTGACAGAGCCGTCGAGGTGGCCGAGCATGGTGCGGATATCGCCATCCCAATTGATACTCAATGCGTCGGCCACCGATTTCGAGCCCGATCCGACCAGCCGAACCTCAGCGGCTGCATACGTCTGAGCCCCCACTGCTTCTAGCGTGGAGTCGATCGAGGCGTCGCCATCGGTGAGGATGGCGACGACCGCGATTGAAGAAGGACCCGGGGAATGAGAGGACATTGGCAGCATTCTGGAGGCGTCCGTGAGTTACCGCAATCTTCGAACCGTCCTGCTCGCCGGCGGAGTCGGTGGAGCTCGGATGGCCCGCGGCCTCGCTGGGGTCGTGGCGCCCGAACAGCTGACCGTTGTGGTGAATGTGGGAGACGATGCCCGCATATACGGCGCACTGGTTTGCGCCGATCTCGATACCGTCACATACACGCTGGCCGGGGTCGAGGGCCCGCACGGTTGGGGCCGCGCCGGCGACACTCATCACGTCATGGATCACCTTGCTGCCATGGGCATCGACACCGGCTTCCGCCTCGGCGATCAAGACTTGGCTCACTGCTTGGCGCGCACGATCTTCCTCGACGAGGACGGCACGTTGACCGACTTCACCCGCCGGGCCACGATCCGGCTTGGAATCGAAGCCACGGTGCTCCCCGCCAGCAACGATCCCGTCCGCACCAAGATCCTCACTGCGGCTGGTGAGACTCTCGACTTCCAGGACTATTTCGTGTTGCGGGGCCAGCGGGACCAGGTTGCCGGCCTGGAGTACCGGGGCGCCGAGGCCGCGGCTCCTGCCCCCGGCGTAGTGGAGGCGATTGCCGGTGCCGACATCGTGGTGATTGCGCCGTCCAATCCACCGCTGTCGATATGGCCGGTCTTGGCCCTGACGGAAATCCGTGCCGCGGTGCGGCGCCACCAGTGTGTGGTCGCTGTTTCACCGCTGATCGGTGGCGAAGCGGTCAAAGGGCCGCTGGTGGCCGTCATGGAGGGACTTGGCCTTCCTCCTACAAATGCGGGCATTGCCGAGGCATACCGGGAGCTGCAGCTGGCCAACCTCGTGATCCACGAGTCCGATCGGGCGGATGCCGACTCCATCGCAGGAGCGATTCCTGCCCAGACTCTCATCGGCGAGGCTGCCGCTGCTGAAGACCTGGCCATGCTTGTGCTCGGGCTCGCGCCTCGGTAGCGCGTGGCCGCTCGGTAGATTCCAACCAGTACAAAGGGTTCTCTTGAGCAGTTCGATTGAAATCTTCCCCATCACCGGCATCGGCGACGTCGTGGCCGGCGACGACGTTGCGGACATTCTGTGGGAGGCGTTGCCACCCCGTGATCTCCGCAATGGCGATATTGTCGTCGTCACCCACAAGATCGTGTCCAAAGCCGAAGGAAGGGTGACAAACGCCGGGACCGAGGCTGAATATCGCGCCACGGTGGAGGAAGAGGCGGCAGCCATCATTCGGCGGCGCGGCGACCTCGTGATCACGCAGACCAAACACGGCTTCATCTGTGCCAATGCCGGGGTGGACCGGTCGAATATCGAGGGCGATCGAATCGTCCTCCTCCCCGATCGACCCGACCGATCGGCGGCAAAGATCAAGGCGCGTTTGGAGACGTATTCGGGCGCAACAATTGCAGTCGTGATCTCCGACACGTTCGGACGGGCGTGGAGAAGAGGGCTCACCGACGTGGCCATCGGGGTAGCGGGAATGGCACCCATCGACGACTTGCGCGGCACTACCGACATGTACGGGCGTGTCCTCGAGGTGAGCGAGATTGCCGTCGTGGATGAAATCGCAGCTGCCGCCGACTTGATCATGGGCAAAGCCACCGGCATTCCGGCCGCTGTGATCCGAGGATTCAGCTGGGAGCCGGCCAAGGGCCGAGCTACCGACCTGGTCAGACCGCCGCACGAGGACATGTTTCGCTGATGCCCGAACTTCCAGAAATCGAGGCGTACATCGCCGCACTCGAGCCGCGGGTGTTGGGTGAGCCTCTCGTCGGTCTGCGTGTCACTTCATTCTCACTACTGAAGACTTATGACCCGCCGCCGGACGCGGCCGTCGGCAGGAAGGTCGAGTCGCTATCTCGAATCGGCAAGCGGATCGTCTTCAACCTCGAGGAGGACCTGCACCTTGTAATACACCTCATGGTTGCCGGCCGGCTCCACTGGCACCTTCCCGGCAAGGCAGTGCCCCGCAAATACGGGCTTGCCGCCTTCGACTTCCCAGACGGAACTCTGCTGCTCACCGAAGCGGGCACCAAGCGGCGCGCCTCGCTGCACATCGTGGTTGGCGACGAGGCGCTCCATGACTTGGATCCCGGCGGCATCGAACTGACGAATGCGACGGAGGCCGACTTCAAAGCGGCGCTACTCGCCGAACGCCACACGCTGAAAAGAGCACTCACGGACGCACGATTCATTGCGGGCATCGGGGGTGCCTTCGCCGATGAAATCCTCCACGCAGCCAAACTCAGCCCCTTGCAGATGAACACCAATCTCAGCGACGAAGAGATCACAGCTCTATTCGCAGCGACGACCGATGCACTCGATGAATGGACGAAGATCCGGATCGAGGAGACGGGCGCCGGGTTTCCTGAGAAAGTCACTGCTTTCCATCCAAAGATGTCGGTTCACGGGAAGTTCGGGGAACCTTGCCCCGTATGTGACACCCCGGTGCAGCGCATCGTTTACTCGTCGCGCGAAACTAACTACTGCCCGACGTGCCAGACCGACGGCCGGGTACTGGCGGATCGCTCGCTGAGCCGCCTACTCAAGGACGATTGGCCGGCAAGCGTCGAAGAGCTCTGAGTAATACCCAATACTTCTTCACCCCTGATGCGCCCGGAACCACGCCACCGTTTCGGCAATACCGTCCTCGAGCGAAGTCCAGGCCTCCCAGCCAAGGTGATCTTTGGCGGCCGCAGCATCGAGCACCGACCGCGGAATGTCTCCGGCCTTGGCGGCCGCGAACTCCGGCTCCAGATCGACACCGACTTCGCTTCTCAACATCTCGTACAGCTCGAGCACGCTCGTCTCGCGGCCGGTTCCGATATTGAGGTAGACGCCGCCGCCTACTTCGGCTGCCCTGATGCATGCGTCAGAGACGTCCTCGACGTAGACATAGTCACGACGCTGTCCCCCGTCGCCGAAAATCGTGGGCGTCGCGCCTGTGAGCAACTTCATGGTGAAGATGGCGACGACGCCCGCTTCGCCATGTGGATCCTGCTGCGGTCCGTAAACGTTCGAATAGCCGAGCGAAACAAAATCGAGATTGAAAGCATCCTTGAAGTAGCGGAGGTAGTCATCTGCGATCTTCTTGGACACACCGTAAGGCGACTCGGGACGACGCGGCGTTGTCTCCGGTGTGGGGAATATGTCGACATCGCCAAAAGTGGCTCCGCCAGACGAGGCAAAAACGACTCGCTCGGATCCAGCTTGCGCCGCGGCCTGCAAGACGTTGACGGTTCCCACCACATTCACAGACGCGTCGAACACCGGATCGGCAACCGAGCGCCTCACGTCGATCTGGGCCGCATGGTGAAAAACCACGTCGGGCTGAAACTTCGCAAACGTCTCGAGCAGTTCGTCGGCTCGGATGTCCATTTGGTGGAAATGCACACCTCCGACCGCACGCGCCTCGGCAAGGCGTTCCAGCCTGCCGGAGGTCAAGTTGTCGATGACGAGCACTTCCGCTCCGTCGTCGACCAGTCTGGTTACCAGGTGTGAACCAATGAAGCCCGCCCCACCGGTGACAACCGCTCTCCCAATCATTCGCAACCTCGAGTCTCGCTTTGGCGCCAGAAGCTAACAGCAGCTGCCCGCTGCGGAGCTCGCCATGGAATCTGAGGCAATAAACTCACGATCCGGATCAAGCCTGCCGACAAGATCCTCGACATCACCTGGAGTAATACTTGAAGAAACCCATCGCGGTCATCGGAACCGGATATGTGGGCGGCGTCGTTGCTGGGGCGCTCGCCTACCTCGGTCATGACGTCGTCGCCGTCGAACGCGACCTAGAGAAGCTCGCATCTTTCCAAGCCGGCGCGGTCCCTGTTCATGAGGCGGGGCTTGCCGAACTGATGGAAATCGCACGGGCCGACAACCGCATCCGTTTCGTTGCCGAAGTCAAGGAAGTAGGCGACATCGACATCGCGTTTCTCTGTGTCGGCACGCCGTCGGATCGCAACGGCGACGCCGACCTGACAGCAATCCGTCGTGCCGCCGCTGACTTGGGAGCGGTTGTTTCGGGACGCACCATCGTGGTCACCAAGTCGACGGTGCCGATCGGAACGAACGTTCGAGTTCAGGTCGATGTCGAAAAGGCTATGCGAGCCGCCGGCAACGAAGGAAGTGTTGCGGTGGTCTCCAACCCGGAGTTCCTCCGCACCGGTTCGGCGGTGGGAGACTTTTTGCACCCGGACCGCATCGTCCTCGGCTCGGACGACAGTGAGGCCCTCGAAGCGATCTTCGAGGTTTACAAGCCAATCCTCGATCAGGAGTTGCCACCCGGCGACCCGACCGGGCTGCCCGACTCATCGGCCACTGTTGTGAGAACTGATGTCACCTCCGCCGAGCTGATCAAATACGCGTCCAATTCATTCCTGGCAATGAAGATCAGCTTCATCAACGAGATGGCTCAGATCTGCGAACTCGTCGGAGCCGACGTCGAGACGATCTCGGCCGCCCTCGGATTAGATCAACGTATCTCGCCACACTTCCTTCGCCCAGGATTGGGATGGGGCGGTTCTTGCTTCGGCAAGGACCTGGCGTCGCTCACACTCACCGCCCGCGAGCTCGGATATTCGGCTCCACTTCTCGAAGCCACGCGCACTGTCAACGACCTACAGCGCGGTGAGGTTTCTCGCCGGCTGCGCCGCCACCTCGGTGGAGCGCAGGGGGCCAAGGTTGCGCTGCTCGGCCTCTCGTTCAAGCCGGGCACGGACGACGTTCGCGACGCCCCTGCGCTTCACATCGCGGAAACTCTCTACGAGGACGGTGTCGAAGTCTTTGCTTACGACCCCGTGGTCAAACACCTCTCCGAACATGCAGAGATCGAGCGCGACGCCGTCACAGTCGCCGCCACACTCGAAGCAGCAGTCTCGGGCGCAGACGCAGTTGCTCTCGTAACCGAGTGGAGCGAGTTCAGGTCGATCGATTGGAACTCGGTCAAGGACCTCATGCGCGGCGACCTCATCATCGACGGGCGTAACGCCCTGGATCCCCAGGAAGTCAGGGCCGCTGGTCTGACCTACGAAGGCATTGGTCGACCGTATCCGATTCAGTAGCCCGAATCACCCATCCGGTACCCCGACTCGAATACCGGATGTCCGATGCCGGAGCCGCAGGCGACCTAGTAAGCGCCCTTGCCCGAAAGCACCGCCGGCACCGTCTTGACCAGCAGCTTGGCGTCGAGGCCGAGGCTCCATTGGTCGATGTACTCCAGGTCGAGATCTATCCAGGTGTCGAAATCGAGATCGGCTCTTCCCGAAACCTGCCATATGCATGTGATGCCGGGCTTGACGGCGAGACGTCGTGCTGCCCTTGCATCGTATGCAGCGACTTCCTCAGGAAGATGCGGCCGGGGTCCGACCAAGGACATCTTGCCGCTGAGCACATGCGCCAACTGCGGCAGCTCGTCGATGGAGAGCTTGCGAATGACCCTGCCCACCTTGGTGGTCCGCGGATCGTTCCTGATCTTGAAGATCGGACCATCCTTTTCATTCAGCTCGCGCAATTGCGGCTTCTCATAGATTGCCGTCGTGCGCATTGAACGGAACTTGTAGAAGTTGAAGTTCTCGCCAAGCCTTCCGACGCGGGCCTGTTTGAAGAACACCGGCCCCCTCGAAGTGAGTTTGACCGCCGCAGCAACGGCCAAAAAGAGCGGCGCCAAGACTGCCATCGCCGTCAGCGCTACAACGATGTCAACGGCCCGCTTCACTGCGAGCTCGAAGGTTGAAGCCTTGGCCAATCCAGAGTCTGTGAGCCGATCGATCTCGACTATCGGCTCTGCGGTGCGTAGGTCGATGACCGTTGCGGTGTGGTCGTCCTGCGGCGCAGGAGTGACAACGGCCCGATCCGCCTCGTTGGGCGCCACAGCGCTTGTGATTTGTGCTTGCCGAACCGTGTCGACGTCTAGGTCAACGTTCGACTCGGCTCCCCGTACGTCGGCAGCCAATGCCTACTTCCCCTGTCTAGCCCGATGTGCATCGGTTCCCTACCAAAGAACCATGCACCTTGCCCCGTCAACTCTTGCGCTGGGAGGAAAAGTTCCGTGTCCAGCGCCTAAGGAGACGGTCCAACTGCGCTGATGATACCGGGGAATACGCAGCGCGCGCAAGATTCAACCGCGGTCGCTCGGCATGACTAGATACAAGGTGTTTGCCTGCCGCCAACCTGGGGGACTCGGCTAGTCCAATTTGACCCACTACATTCGTGTCACTAGAAACCACCCTAAGTGTCGCGGCTGCACGCGCTGGATGAGGGACGTGACACGGGCGGAAGTTGATCGCCGGGGATCAACATCGAACAACTGAGTCGAGAGCATCTCTGCTTTCACTTCGATGGGCACAGCAGCCTGCTGCTCATTGGGTACAAGGAAACTCCGGGATATACGCCATCCCAGGGCCAAGCAGAGTTTTTCAATACAAAATGCTCAAGAGCACTCAAAGTAGCCCCGATCACCACTCTGTGAAGCCGCCGACAGGTGCGTTTGCGCGTCCAGCTGCTTCACCTCGGCCGCCGGCCGAATTGAGGAGCGATTGGCGGTTCGAGCGCACGCTGACCGGTGTGGGTGTGCACCGGGCGCAAAGAGTGTTCCGCCAACCGAAGGGGTAGCAACGTTGTACCGGGCAACAGGGTTCTTACGAGAGTCATTCTTTACATCCAGAGCGTCGCGCTGGCGCGTCATAGGCGCCGCGCTCGCAATGGTCGCTTCAGTTCTCACGATTTCGCTTGCCATTCCGGCCAATGCTGGGTCGGAATACGACGGCAACATGACCTTGAACGGCGGCGCCTACCTGACGGCTCCCACGTTCAGCAACGGCACAGGCGACTTCGACATCATCTTCTACGCGGCTGCCGACAGTTGGAACAGCGGCACCCAGACCGTGCTCGCTCACTGGCCGCAAACCTCGGAGCGCAAGGCGCTACGGGTTCAATTCAACAAGGGCCACCTACAGCTAGTCGTCAAGGACAAGCAAGGCAACGGTCACGTGTACAGCGCCTGGAGCTCGAGCTTGAAGCTCGACAACAACAAGGGCTACTGGTTCCGCGTCACGCTCGACGTTGCGAAGAACGACAAGTCCGAGGCAAGGTTCTACAAGTCGTCACAGAAGATCGACACCGGGCCGATGAAGGTCAATTGGGGCAGTGCCGTGCGCACCGAAAGCTCAGCCAAGATCACTGTGCGTGACAAAGTAGGCAAGTGGACGGTCGGGGCGGCAGACGGCGGCACGACCGATCGCTTCAAGGGCGACATCGGATACGTCGGCTTCTGGCGCAACGGCTGGTCGACGAATGGTGGCAAGCAGACCATCACCCTCGACATGCGCAGCCCACGACAAGCGACCGGCGACCGCAGCAGCTGGAAGGAAAACGGCCACACGTGGACGGTGCAGGGCTCCAGCAGCGGCTGGACGTACAACGAGCCCAGCAGCAGCGGCGGTACCACCACCACGACGACCTCCTCCCCCACCAGCACGTCTACGACGAGCACTACGCAGGCCCCGTCCAATGGCAAGCCGCA
This sequence comes from Actinomycetes bacterium, assembly GCA_024638645.1. Taxonomy (GTDB): domain Bacteria; phylum Actinomycetota; class Acidimicrobiia; order Spongiisociales; family UBA5794; genus JAHEJX01. The sequence continues at coordinate 8,196 of JAHEJX010000213.1, read as the reverse complement.
TGCGCGGACGGACAACTACACCATCACCGAAGGCAGCACGGTCGTAATCACGAAGTCCAAGCTGCTGAGCAACGACACCGACCCGGACGGTGACGCACTCACCGTCAAGTCCGTATCGAGCCCGTCGAACATGGGCGTGTCCGTCACGCCGGACGGCAACAAGTGGAACTACGCCGCGCCATCGAACGGTGGCGGGAGCGTCGACACGATCACGTACCGGATCGAGGACACCGCCGGCAACTCTGACACCGGCCGGATTCGAGTCACGATCGAGAACGACGACAGCTCCGGTAACTACGACGTAACGATTCGGCCCGGAGACAACTTCGAGCAGATCGTCAACAACAAGCCGGCCGGCACCAGCTTCTACGTGAAGGCTGGCAAGTACCGCATGCACGAGATCAAGCCGAAGGACGGCATGAGCTTCGTCGCAGAAAGCGGCGCCATCATGTCAGGCGCCAAAAAGCTGACGACCTTCGGTCAGTCTGGCGGCCTGTGGTTCGCCAGCGGGCAGAACCAGGGTTCCAGCAACAAGAGCCCGGGCAACGAGTGGGGCAAGTGCGAGGGCTCTTACACAGCCTGCGTCTACCCAGAGCAGCTATTCATCAACGGCCAGCTTCTGTGGCAGGTCAAGTCCAAGTCGCAGGTTGGGCCCGGCAAGTGGTATTTCGACTACGGCGCAGACAAGATCTGGTTCGCTGATAATCCGACAGGCAAGACCGTCGAAACGTCCGTGGCAGGATGGGCGTTCTACGGCAACGCCGACAACGTCCATATCGAAGGCTTCACCATCGAGCGATACGCCACACCGGGTCGCCAAGGCACGATTCAGGGCCGCACCGGCCGAACCGGCTCGGCGGGCAACGGTTGGACCATTAGGGACAACGTCATCCGCGACAACCACGGGTACGGCATCAAGGTCGAATCTGGTATGGACATCGTCAACAACGTGATCAAGGATCATGGGCAGATGGGAATCGGCGGCGCTTACGCGAGCAATGTCCTCATCAAGAACAACGAGATCGTCAACAACTGCATCTCCGGCTTCCGGTGCTTCGGCTTCGGGGGCGGTGCCGTGAAGATCAACAACATGACCAACGTCACGCTCAAGGGCAACTACGTGCACGACAACCCTGGTCACGGTCTACACCTCGACCAGGAATCGGTGAACGTCGTGTACGAGGACAACATCATTCGCAACAACGAAGGCAACGGCATCCACCATGAGATCTCGGATGGAGCGATCATTCGCAACAACGTGATCGAAGGGAACGGGTTCCGCTCCGACGGCGCCAAGAACTTCGGAATCATGATCCTGTCCTCGGCGAATGTCGAGGTCTACGGCAACACCCTCAGCGACAACGCAATGGGCATCCTCGGCCGCCAGGACAACCGGACAGGCGTCATGAAGATGCGCAACCTGTGGGTGCATCACAACGACATCACAATGGACGGCTCGGCGCGTCTCGGCCTGGCGATCGATGGAATAAGCGATACCAGCTACTTCACGTCGAGAAACAACCGATTCACCGACAACGACTACACGTTCGATTACGGCAACAACAACTTCAAGCCGTTCAAGTGGATCAACGGATCCGTGAGCGTCTCGACTTGGAAGAGTGTCGGAATGGACACGAACGGCTCATTCACCTGGCTCTAAGGATTCGGGCAAGCGGTGAGAAGGGCGGGTGGCTGAGCCACCCGCCCTTTTGTTTGGCTCTGCCGCCGGACTAGGCCGTCGTACACTCGGCCATCGCTCATGCGAGTACTTCAAGTGCACACCCGATATCGCGAGGCGGGCGGTGAGGATGCCGTGATCGCCGCCGAATCCGCCCTTCTCGAGGCTGCGGGCCACGAGGTTGTGCAGTGGATTGGCCAGAACCCAACCGATACTGTTCCGGCGCTGCGAGCACTGCTCAAAGCGCCGGCCAACAAGACCGCAGCGGCTGCCGTCGCCGCAGCCGCCCGCGACGTCCCGCCAGATGTCGTGCATGTCCACAACACGTGGTTCGCGACGTCGCCCGCCGTCTTCCCTGCATTGCGTGAGGTCGTGCCGGGACCGATTGTCATGACACTCCACAACTATCGACTGTCGTGTGCCAATGCCCTGCTGCTGCGAGACGGCACTCCCTGCGAGCTATGTGTTGGATCGGGCCCGTGGAACGCGGTTCGCTACGCCTGCTACCGAGATTCTCGGCTGCAGTCGGTGGCGGCTGCAGCCACCATTTCGATCAACCGCCGGCGGAGAAGCTGGGTCGACAACGTCGACCGTTTCTTGGCTCTCACCAATTTTTCGCGAAGCAAAGCAATAGCTGGAGGGCTGCCGGCGGACAAAGTCATCGTCAAGCCCAACTTCGTGCCAGATCCAGGGCGGCGCGCTGAAAGCCCCGCAGCATCGGACCGAGTCCTATTCGTGGGACGTCTCACCGCGGAAAAGGGAATAGGCACCCTGCTACATGCATGGCACCGCGCCCGACCCTCCGGACTCGAGCTGATCATCGCGGGCGACGGCCCAATGTACGAGGAGCTCGAAGCAGCAGATTGGCCGGACGTCCGATTCCTGGGAAGGGTCGACCGGCCCGAGATTCAGCGCCTCATGTTCGGAGCGCGCGCTCTCCTATTTCCGTCTGAGTGGTACGAGGGCATGCCGATGACAATGCTCGAAGCATTCGCGTCCGGTCTTCCGGTGCTGGGCTCGAACCTGGGATCGATGACGGAAATGCTCGAGCCACTCGGGGAAGGATGGCTGGTGGAGCCCGGCAACCAGAAAGCGTGGAGCGATGCATTCTCCGTCCTCGAGGACGATTCGGCGGTTGCCGCGGCGTCACTGACTGCCAGAGACATGTGGCGGGAGAAATATGGGCCGGACCAAGCTCTCCAGAATCTCCTTGCCGCCTATCGGGCGTAGGACCGCCGAATGCTGCGCCGGCGGCGAGCGGGGGGCTTCACTCCCATCGAGTCGGCAAGACCGACCAGCAGGGCGAACATCATCAGGTTGGTGTTAAACCATGCGCCGAAACCGAGCCCGAACAGGTTCTGGAGCACGAGCGGTATGGCAAGGATGGCGTATTGGACATCGATCTTGCGATAGAGATGGCGGATGCTCCACCCCATCGTCCGCAACACCACGTAGATGAAGGGGATGAACCCGAGCAGGCCGACACCGATCAGCGCCTCGATGAATCCGTTGTGGATGTGGGTCAAGTAGTCCTTCCCGATTGCCCGCAGGGCAACGAATCGGGAGCCGGCGCCAAACCCCCATCCGGTGATGGGTCTTTGAAGGAACGCGTCGATGCCGGCGGCCCACAACGTGGTGCGGCCCGTCAACGTGTTGAGAGACCCTGACACCTGGTCACGGCTGACGACCCCCCAGACGATGTCCCAGTTGAGCATCACCATCCCCACCATGAGAGGCGCCACGAAGAGCAGAAAAAGCTCGCGCCTGTAGATGACCATGATGATCGATATCCCAACAACCCAGATGAGGACACCTTGCCTGCCAGAGCTCAGGGTCGTGGATATCGATCCGACCAGCAGCAGCCCGATCCAGTGTGCCCTCGCCTGACCCTTCGGTGTCTGGAAGTAAGAGGCCAACGCAAACGAACCGAGCATGGCGCCGAGCGCAGAGAAACCGTTCGGACCCCCGAACGGCGCCACCATGGTGCCCCGGAAGAAGAAACCGGGACGCGTCAGGTTGTCCGAGAAGACGGACGGCCACACGAGAAAGCCCGAGATCGCAACGACAATCAGGCAGGTCTCCAAGAACAGGAGGAACTTGATGGTGCGCTTGATGGCGTCGACATTGTCTTCGCGGACCACCAGCACCCAGACCAACCCGAACGCCACAGCAATCTCGAGGACCTTTCCAGCAGTGTTGAGCGCGGAGGCCGACCAAACCGTGGACACAGCTGCCACACAGAAGTAGATACCCAGACCCAACATGCCGTACCGCTTGCGACGGATGGCGAGCGCCAGCCTGGCATTGGGGAGGAAGAGCGGCGCCAGTATTGCGAGCGCGGTCAGTGCCAGCGCTCCTCGCATGACGGTCTCGATCACGAACGGGTTGTTGAGAGTGTCCTCCGCCCCGGTCCGCGTGGCGCGCGAGTGGAACGCCAACAGGATGAGAATGAGCACAGTGTGCTCGCGGCCCAAGCCTCTGCTCAAGGCGTCGATCGGTCGCGCCCAGCGGGCATTGCGGGTCACGCCGACAGCAATCCCCCAGATGACTGCCGTTGAGATGAGGCCGATCACGCCGCTGCCGCCCTAGATCGGGAAGATGCTGAATACCGCATTGAAGTCGTGCTCTTCCAGCTCGATACGCTGCTCAAGAGTACGGGTCTTCAAGTTGTAGCGGGCAATGTGGGTGCCCATGCTCTTGCGGAATCCGCTCTTGACCCACGCGATGTTTTCACGCACCGCCGTCGGGCGCAGCCGGGAAAACCCAACCCAGGCACCGTCCTCGTCCGGCGCTATCCCCCGGCACCAACCCAACAGTCGGTTCGACTCCTCGATCTCGGTGAGGTCAAACATCTCGACTGGCTCGAGAGTGTGCTTGTCAACTACGGCTATGTGACCGTTCACCGCCGTGAAGTAGATGTGGTCACCGAACGCGACCCCGTCGTGCACACGCTCGACTCCGATATCGATGCGTCGCGACGGATCTTCCACCGACACGGCGTCCTTCTGCTTGAAGCGGGTCACGAAGACCTCGTCATCGATGGTGAAGACATGGTTGGGGTGGGACTCGTATGGCTTCGTGGATGGGACTTTGCGGTAGTCGGTCTCGCGGTCAAAACGCTCCCACGGGTCCTTGCCGAGGGAGTTCCATTCCTTGAGCACCGTGCCCTCGTAGTCGAGCTCGAGCACCTGGTCCAGGCCGGTGTTCACGACGAGCAGAGTGCCCCAAGTGGTCGGGCGGACGTGGTGAACGTCGTTGAATTGGGGCAGCGAGATGTGGTGCTGGACCTCCAGCTGGGGATAGCTGTAGATGATCACCTCGGTCTGGGTAGTGAGGTACAACTTGTCGCCATCGAGAGTGCCCTGCTTGAAGAGGACGGCGGGCTCGTCATCGGCCACGACCTCGGGTGGAGACACATACGACATGACATCAGCCACTGCGCCGGAAACGGTGTCGACGTTCAGTAGGCGCCCTCTGGCGTACTTGTACCAATGTCCGCTACCGGAGGTAATGGTGCGGGGGCGACGCTGTTCACCGCCTGATATCAAGAGATTCAATTTGTTTCTTCCTAATGGTTAGATGCCTGCCGCATGATGAACCGCAATGCGGGTTGCAGAAAGCACGGAGTTGTAGACGGCGACCTCGTCGATCCGGCCCGCAAAGTAGAACCCGCTACCGGTTCGTCCGCCTGCTGCGAATCGTGCCTGGTTGTTCATGGCGCCAATGCCGACGTCGGCGCCGTGAGCATACAGGCGGCCGATTCCGCCGGATGACACCACTTCTGTGCCGTTCACGTAGCCGATGAGCTCGTCTGAGGGCTGATCCAGTGTCAGCACAACGTGATACGAGGTGCCGGGAGCCACCGGCGTGGGCAGGAATAGCTCGCCGCCGAGCCACGGAGTAGTTCCGTCACCGTGAGAAGTGCGATTCCAAGCTCCGAAATGGAGATTGCCGCTCTCGATGTAGATGTTGATTCCGCGGCTGTTGCCGCCCTCTTCATAGAGGACCTGTCGCGACGCAACGTCGCCGGCAGTGAACCACAGCTCGATGGATCGCACCTCATATGGCCCTCCGATGTTGATCAGAGCCGAATCGGGTATTGCGATCAAGTCGTCGACACCGTCGAAGCCGACCGAGGTGCCATCTGAGATCAGGCCGGCCATGCCAAGCGCTACGCCGCCTGTGAACGTCCCGCTGACACCGCCGACAATGTCCACAGCTGTCGTGCCTGCGGCCTCGTCGAGCCGCCAATAGGTGGCAGGGGCGTCTGCCAGGACTTCAGCCGAGTATCCACTGGCATTTTGCACCTCGACCACAACAGGAGTCGCGCTCGAAGTCGTTGCGTCCGAATCGGTGGCGCGTGCCTCAACGGTCACGTTGCCATTGGGCTCCGTGGTCGTGTCCCAGTTCCACTCGTAGCGGCCGCTGCCTGAATTGTACGTGGCTTGATTCCAGGATCCGGCTGCGACGCGAACGTCGATGTCGAGGGTGCCCGCGCCATCCACGTCGTCGCCAGCGGCGACGACAACAGAAAGAATCCCGGCGACAGCTTCTCCGGACGCGGGCTCGACAATCTCGACGATCGGGCCCTGGCCGAGGCCGGAGCCGACCTGGAAATGTGAGGCGACAACGTTGTCGTTGAGCGATGTTCCATAGGAGGCGACGTCGTCGATAACCCCGTTGAAGTGAAATCCTGCTCCGCCGATCGCGCCGCTTACGAAGCGAGAGCCACTGCGCATCGCACCTATCCCGACGTTGGCCGAGTGAGCAAACAGGCGCCCAACGCCGTCGGTCGCAGCCCGGCGCAGCCCATTGACATATAGGGCAATCTCATCGTCCACGAAACTGTACGTCAGCACTACGTGATAGTCATCGCCGGCCGTCACGGGTGCCGACACGAAGATCGGCGCCGCCCAAGGCGTTGTGCCGTCGCCGTTGTTCGAAGTGTTCCAGGCTCCCCCGTAGAGCCGGCCACCCTCGACGTAGACAGACATGCCCCGAGTGACACCGCCCTGCTCGTAGAGCACAGCTCGGGCCGCCACGTCATCGGCGTTGAACCAGAGCTCGATTGTCTTCGATTCGAATGGCCCGCCCAGATTGATCAGTGTGCTGTCCGGAATAGCAACGACATCGTTTCCGCCATCGAAATCGACGGCGGTGTTGGCGTCGGCGGACAGCAAACCAGCAACGCCGAGTGACGGGCCACCGTTATAGCTCCCGTCGACACCTGCAACCTCATCGGCCGCGTTCGTCCCGGAGGTCTCGCCGAGTCGCCAATACACCTGAGCGCCATCACCGAGAATGCGAGTCGGGTAGGGATCGGCAGCAGCGACCGTCACGGTGACGATGCCGCTGGTGGTCTCGGCGAGTTGAGAATCGACCGCTCGCGATTCGATGGCGACGTCGCCGTCCGGTAGTGAGGTGGTGTCCCAGTCAAAGGTGTACCGGCTCAATCCTTGCTGCCAGACAGCCTGCTGCCACGTTCCGCCATCGAACCGCACGTCCACGTCCAGTGTGCCGGGGGCGTCCTCAGGGTCCGCGGCGTCGATCTCCACGGTGACGACGCCGCTCACCGTCTCGCCGTTGCCCGGCGAAGTGACGGTGACCGACGGCGCTCCATTGACGTTGTCGACCGTCACCCCCACCGCCGGTGACGTGCCCTGGTTGGTGTCGGCGTCTGTAACTCTCGCCGACAGAGTCGCGGAGCCGTCAGCAGCCGTCGTTGTATCCCAGGTGTACTCGTATGCACCGCTGCTTGCCTGATAGGTAGCTGCGCTCCAGCTGGCCCCACCGTCGGTAGACACCTCCACCGCGAGACTGCCGGCAGCGTCCTCGGCGTCCTCGGCCGCGACTAGCACTGGGGTGGTTCCAGAGACCGTTCCGCCCGAGGTCGGTTGCACAATCAGTGCTGTGGGTGTTGAGGTGGCCAGCGTGCCGAGCAGGAAGTGGGCGGCGACGGCAACCTCACTCAACGCCGAGGCGTAAACAGCGCCTTCATCCAGCTTGCCATCGAAGTAGTGAGGGGAGGTCGTAGTGCCGCTCACAACCCGCGTGCTCCCGGCTACCGAGCCAAATGCAACATTGTTGCCATGAGCGAAGAGGCGGCCCACTGCAGATGACTCGGCTACCAAGAGCCCATCGAGATATGCCCTGACCGAATCGTCGAAGTCGAAGACAAGGGCCGCGTGGTGCACCTGGCCTGCCGTGATCGGCGTTGTCAAAAAAAGCGGGGCAGGCCACGGTGTGGTGCCGTCCCCATTGTCAGACGTGTTCCAGGCACCGAAGTGCAGATTGCCGGACTCGATGTAGAGGTTGAGCCCGCGCGTCGCTCCGCCTTCTTCGAAAAGGATCTGCCGAGCAGCGGTAGCGTCAGCTACAAACCACAACTCGACGGTCCGCTCCTCGAAAGGCCCGCCGGTGTTGATCAGGTCGGAGTCGGGCACGGCGACATAAGCCCCCGCCCCATTCAATTCCAGTGCGGTGTTCGTGTCCGCTATCAAGGCGGACCGGCCAAGCGC
>JAHEJX010000184.1 GCA_024638645.1 Actinomycetes bacterium | reverse complement strand
AGGGGTTCCGATGTCGTGGTGGTCCCGGACATCCTCGCCAACTCCGGTGGGGTGACCGTCAGCTACTTCGAGTGGGTTCAGAACAGCCGTAACGAGCAGTGGGACGAAGACGAAGTCAACGAGCGACTCGAGCGAGTCATGGTCCGTGCCACCGACGCAGTCCTGGACAAGCACGAAGAGGTCAACGGTTCCTTGGATCGACTCGAATCCCGGAGACAAGAGCTCGGTCGCGGAGGGGACTCTCTCGAGCCGGCCGATCTGCGCATGGCCGCTTTCACTTTGGCCATCGAAAGGGTGGCCGAGGTCGTGATGGATCGAGGCATCTGGCCCTGAAGGGACTCCCTGCCAGGATGGACTGCGCCCCGGCCGGATAGCTCCGACCGGGGCGCTCGTGACTCTCCGGACCAGGTGTCGAGTTGGCGGCTGCGAATCAGCCCTGGTCGTCCTGCTGGAGAGCCCCGAAAGCGATTTCTGCTTCGTGGAAGCGTGCCGGGACGAGCTCTTCGACCCGTTCGAGGAAGGCAGGAGCTGCCAGAATCGTCATGACCTCACCTCGGTCGAGATCGACGTCGGCGTCCTCGCCGTCGTCACAGCGAATGGTCACCGTGGTCGGCGTGTAGATGCCGCTGGTGAGGGCTGCCACGAGCCCGTTGAGGAACGACTGTTCGTTGTGGATCGTCGCGTTGCCCGATGGGCAGTGTCTCTCGATGTCGAGAGTCCGCTCGCCAATGAGGCCTCCGAGCCAGTGGTTGTGCCACTCGTCGTAGACCTTGGGCCCAACGGGAGCCCCTTCTCCCACGTTGTAGGTGTGCTCCAAACAGCCTGCGGAGACGAGGACCAATGCCACCGTCATCCCCATCCGTCCTATCGTCGACTTCATGCGGTATCCCCCCTGTTAAGAGGACAGATGTGCGTCTCTGGTCCTATGCAAGGGCACGGTGTATGCCATAGCTGCGGCTCCCGCATCCAGTCCTCTTAAGTCTTTCCAGGGCAGCGTCGTAACGACGGTGATCGGTCCATTGAGACCTATGCGGGGCGAGCGAAGTGTCCTCAATGACGGACGCTCTCGCGCCCCGAGCGCGACACCGAGTGTTCCTCTCGGGCGGCCCGCTGCCGGTCGTGGACTGAAGTCCTGCTAAGCTCCTGGGATCCGCGGCCCCATCACACGGCGCCAGAGCGGCGGCACCACCGCGATCCAGAAGCATCCGTAGTACCCGAAGGGTAGCTCAGGAGCGTCGTCGTGGGGCTGCAGCTGCCAGAAAGGGACGCTCGCTTTCAAGTGATGGGCAGGGTGGCGAGTGAGTTCCAGAAGGGTCCAACGCGACCAGCGTTGCTCCGTTTGCCAGGAGTGTCGCGCCGTCTGGCGCTCGCCCGGCCGCCGTTCCAGACCGTAGTGCCGGATGTAGTTGATGTACTCCAGTTGGAAGACGGCGATCGCGGCCTGCAGCGCGAACGCGGCCGCCACCCAGATGCCTCCAAGCAGCCCGATCACAGCGACCAGCGCGAATTGCAGCGCCAGGCCTCGGAGGGCTGCGTTGCGGAACCCACGCTTGCCATTGGACGCGTGTACCCGAACCGCGTCGGCAAATTGGGCAGGGATGGTACGGACCACGAAGGCCCACAAGGACTCGCCGCGGCGGGCGCTCGCAGGGTCGTCTCGGGTCGCCACCAGCCGATGGTGGGTGTGGTTGTGCTCGGCGGTGAAGTGCACGTACAGCACGGACAGAAGATTCGCCTGCCCGAGCCACCACCCCAGCGACCGCGGACGACCATGGCCGAACTCGTGGGCAACGATGATTCCCGATACGCCCGAGGAGAGCCCGGTGCTCAAGGCCGCACCCAGGGTAGTCCATGCCAAGCCGTCCGAGGAAGCTCGAGCTAGGAGCGTTCCCAACACGACGAAGTGGAGTAGGGCGTGCACGTACAGTAGCACTTCGAACGGCCGCCCGGACGTGCGGGGTGGTCGAGCCGGCTCCGCCCGGCCCAGTGCCGAGTCGAGGATGGGTCCCAGCACTTCGACGAAGACCAACCCGGTCAGCACCCACCACCCGCCCGCCAGGTTGCCCGACATCGCCAGGAGGGGTGTCAGTAGGCCCAGAAGGTGCCAGCTCCACGCTTCGGGTTTCGGGGAAGACGACTGGATCATATCTCGAGGCTACGAGAAGCAGCTGACTTGCGGCAAGGCGAGCAGGTCGCCGGGTTCCGGAAGCGGATGATTCCCTTTACTTTCCCGGTCCTCGGGACGTGGCGCAGCCCGGTAGCGCACTGCAATGGGGTTGCAGGGGTCGCCGGTTCGAATCCGGCCGTCCCGATCAGATGAGGCCCGGGCCGCGAAAGCGGTCCCGGGCCTTTTCTACACGTAGCGCCGGTTCGTACCGGCGACGCGGCTCGCGAAGCGAGGCGCCGCCGGGTCGTGTGTGAGTGTGCTGAGAAGCTCCAACACACTGGTGGTTTCGGATGTGGAGCGGGTCCATCGGGTGGTGAAGGGGCTGCTAGGACGCTAGGGTGGCGCCATGTCCAGCCCATCGCTGTCCGATCGTGGCGCCCGTGCCGCCGCGACTCCCCTCCGGATCGACTACGACGCCTTCCGCGAAGCGGAGGCCGACCTTTACCACCCGACGACGAATCCGTCGGGGAAGATCCCCCTCAACATTGCCGAGAACCGGCTGAGTTGGCCGGAGCTGAAGGCTCGAATCGAAGCCATCACCGCCGAAGAAGAGATCGCTGATTGGGTTCCTGGCTATACGTCCACCCGTGGGGCGCCGGCCTTCCGCGAGGCCCTCGCGTCTTTTCTATCACATCAACTGACGGGCCGGCCCATGGATCCGCAGCGCTTCGTGGTCTCTGCCGGTGCGACGAGCGTGATTGAGATGACCGCCCTGGTCCTCGCCGAGGGCGGCGACGTGGCCGTCATTCCAGCGCCGTGCTACCCCGTGTACGAACGGGACATCGCCAATGTGGCGGGAATGGAACGCTACGACCTGGTGACCGAGGCTCCCGAGGCAGGCCTCGCGGACGCGACGGATTTCGCGATTCGCGACCTCGAAGTCGCCCGGAAGGAGATCGAGTCTGCGGGCAAGCGCTTTCGCATGCTCGTCCTCACGACACCCAACAATCCCACCGGCGGGATCCTCCGACGTGACCACCTCGAAGCCGTCGCTGAGTGGTGCATGGCACAACGGATCCATCTCGTCGTCAACGAGATCTACGGCCTATCCCTCATCGACACGCACCATCCGGCCATCGAGAACGACTACGCGGACCATATTGCGTTCTCGTCGTTCGCCGACATCCTGGCTGACCGCGACAGCGACTACCTCCACCTCTGGTATGCCCTCTCCAAGGACCTC
>JAHEJX010000183.1 GCA_024638645.1 Actinomycetes bacterium | reverse complement strand
CAATCGCCGACCGGCGGTTCTCGGGCAAGTTCAACGTACGGATCCCAGAATCGCTGCATCGAGAACTGGCCCTCGCAGCAGCCGAGGAGGGCGTCAGCCTGAACCGCCTCGTCAGCGACCGGCTCGCCCACAGCTAAGCGTCCCGCAGACAGACCGCGCCCGACGTCGTCCGGCCTGCCCGGGGACGGCACCAGTTGGACGCGCGATATCACTCAGGCAAACGGCCACGGCGAGAGAAGACCACCAGCGCATTCGAGGCTGCGCGAGAAAGACCAGTCCACTCGGCAAGCTTCAAGGTCTCGGCCAATGCCGGTAGCGGGTCCGGTGCGGCTTTGGCGACGGTGTCCCACGCCGCATGGAACTCTTGCATGGCCTCAATCTCTTCGGAGGAGTAGACCTCGTCGCTCAGGGCCTCGGGCCACGTCGAAGGCTCACCCGAGATCCAGTCTTCCCACTGGTTAAGGGGTGTGACGAGGATCCGCGCAGAATCCTGAGCGTGCCTCGCCACACCCCGCTACTCCGTCCCGGTTCAGGTGAGCTGGCGGGTCAACCGGGAATCTCGTTCACGGTTCCTGCTCCAAATCGCGCCTCTGGGCAATCGTCCGCGGGAGCGACGCTATACGGGATCTCGAGCCCGAGGGGTATCTCGGAGCCACCTAGCTCAACCATTTGACCGAGGCTCACTCGCTTGACGGCGTCAGAGGTGGACACCACGATCTGGTCTCCTTCCCACGAAGCGGCCCCGCGTGGCCACACGACCGTGAACAGATCTCCTGAGCTGTCGACTTCGAAAGCAACGCACGAGCCAGCGATCATGAGACGGCCGGCTCCAACGGTTGCATCATTGGTGCCCCCGTCGTCGCCGACTTCTACGCCACTCATAACTAGAGTCGCAGGATCGTCACGTTCGCCATCGGTTTGCTCTGCGCGGTCGCCACCACAGGAGATGAGGGCGAGAGCTGCCGCAAGTATCGAAGCAGCGTACCGCTTGTAGCTGCGTCGCTTAGCTGATGTCAATCGTCACCCCTAGGACATCTTCGGCTAGGTAGGCCCGCGAGAATCCTGCATCGCCGTTGTTATAGGTCCCCCGGTGGATGCCCCAGGCGCGGTTTGTCGTGTACCAGGGGCTCCCGCTGTCTCCCGTCACAGTTCCAACAGGTTTGGTGCGGACGATCCGCCCCGCTGTGATGCCGGTGGTGTTGCTTGTGAAGGTCGTGTCTGGGTTCGTGATCTGGACACACACCGCCGTCTGAGATTTGCGTGCCCAAATGCAGACCCAGTCGTCCTTATCGATGCCGGCGTTGTGTTGGACGGATGTGATCGCCATCGTTGAGCTCCAACTGATGTAGATCCTGTTGACTGTCGTCGTGCTGACTTGGTGGAACTCGAAATCGCCGCTACCGCCCTCGTGTCCGACGACACAGCACATGTTGTGGCTGGTTACGCTATCCCACCGGTGCATGTAGCCATCGAGGCCATGGCAGTGGGCTGCCGTGAGAACACCAGTATTGCCAACCGGGCCGTCCACGCCAGCTCCGCCGCGGCCGAGAGGAGTCCACATGTAGATCGCGGTCGTGATGGCGACGACTGCGATGGCCGCCGCGAGTGCGCGGAACCTCATCGCCCCGATCCTAGTGAGCACTGCTGGGTCGGGTGCTGCGGCCACGACGCTACAGGACGTGCTGGAATGGCAACCGATGAGTGAGGCCCGATTGATTCTCACCTGCGGGCTACCCGGAGCCGGCAAGACCACACTGGCCGAAGAGATCGCCGTCGAGCGCGCCGCAGTGCGCCTCACGAAGGACGAATGGCAGTGGGACCTCGGATCGAGTCCATGGGATCGCGACCTGGGCGAAAAGCTCGAGGGCAAGCTGTGGTGCCTTGCCCAGGAGTTGCTGAGCCATGGCCTGAGCGTTGTCCTCGACTTCGGGCTCTGGGCCAGAGTCGAGCGTGATGAACTGCGGACGGTGGCGCGCAGACTTGGTGTCGGTGTGGAACTGCACTACCTCGACGTGCCCACCGAGGACCTCTGGACGCGGATCGAGGCACGGAACGCAGCACCGCCCTGGGACGACGAACCGATCGGACGTGCAGACGAGTAGATCTCCATCTTCGAGGCTCCCGACGCGGACGAACTGGCCTTGTACGATCCGCCGCCAGCGAGACAAACAGAGCGCCGGTGATGAGCCCCTCGGCGGGATCCGCCTGCAACATCATTCGCCTCCCAGCTCGACGGCGGCCGGATGGTTCAACCACCCGCAGTGGTCCCCGCAAACCAGGTCCGGGATTACCGACCACAGCGGTAGTGCCGCTGAGTTGTGCTCGTAGCCCGACGGCGATGAGTATTATCGATCAGCCGTGATCGGTCCGTTGTGGTGATCGGCTCGCCGGGAGGCCGGTGCTCCTGATTGCTACATATGCCTGTAATCCACCTGGGCTTTCGCGATCATCTGGGAGGACTGATTTCGAGAGTTGAGGAGGTTGGGTGATGACGTGGTCGCCGTGTCTTGTTCGGGCTGCTGATCGTGGTGGCCGGCCGGTGTTGCGGTTGGGGCATCCGCAGCTGGATCGGTATCTGGAGTTCGTGTCGGCGCGGGCCCGGCCGAACACCACGCTGGCGACGGGCTATGACTTGAAGGTGTTCTTCTTGATCATCGAGAAGGACCCGGCCGATGTGACGACGGCGGATGTGTTGGACTTCGTAACGGCCCAGCGCGGCGACCGCAAAGTCGTGCGACTGGCTGACGGCGAGTCGGGTCTTTCGGCCCGCACTATTCAGCGTCGGCTGTCGTCGATCTCGGGGCTCTACGCGTTCTTGACTGCGTGTGGTGAGGTCGAGGCGAACCCGGTCCCGCGTGGCCTGTCGAATCGGAAACGGTCGCGGACCGAGCGAGGCACGCCGCTGGTTCGGACACCTCGAACGTTGCCGAAGATCCTGGAGCCGGCCGAAGTCGACGAGCTGATTCGGGCGTGTCGTCGTTGGCGGGATAGGGCGATGGTCGAGGCCATGGTGTTCGGCGGCCTGCGCCGAGTCGAGGTGCTCGGCTTGCGGTTGGAGGACCTCAAGGTCGCCGAGCGACGGGTCTTCATCGCCGAGGGCAAGGGCGGCCATCAACGGATCGTGCCGGTCTCGGCCCGGTTCTTCGATTCGGTCGCCAACTACCTTGACGCTGAGCGCCCGGCCAACGCATCGACGGACCGACTATTCGTCGTGTTGAAGGGCCCCAACACCGGTGCAGCGTTGTCGGCCAAGGGCCTGGATCAGTTGATTGTGTCGGCTCGTGAACGAGCAGGTTTGGCGCACTGCACCTGCCATGAGCTCCGCCATACCTGCCTGACCCGGCTCCGAGAAGC
>JAHEJX010000182.1 GCA_024638645.1 Actinomycetes bacterium | reverse complement strand
AAGAGAAGAAGCCGAGGCCGAAACCTCGCGGGTTCATCGGCGGACTGCTGGCGTCAGCTTCGCCGTGAACGGCCAGATCGGTGCACGCAGCGCATCCCACTACACGATGCTTCAAAGGTCCAATCGCAGCTGGCTCTGGATAGCGGCGTTTGCGCTCGTGTTTGGCGCGGGTCTAGTCGGCGTACCATCGGCAAGCGCCGAGGATCCCCCACCCAAGCCCGAAGCCCTGCCACCCGAGGAGCCTAAGGAAATCACGAGCGCGGACTTCGCGATTGAAGCCAAGACCGTCGAGGATCGCCTAGCGCAGATCCAAACCCAGATGTCCCTCCTCGACGTCTCCAACGAGGTGAACGAGGTGCTCGATGCGATCGAGGCCAAGGGCGCAGAGCTTCAGGACCAATTCGACGCGCTCGAGACTCGCCGAATGATGAGCTCGGAGCTGAATGCCTTGCGCGCTCAGCTCCAGCGGTTGGAGGCGCAGACCAAGAGGCAGATCGATAAGCTCAGCGTGTATGGGAGCGAACTCGAGCAACTGGCGACCCAGAACGACGAGGACCTCGAGGTCTGGGCGAGAGCGCTGCGAGCTGCGAGCCAACCGTTCGTTCCGAAGGCTGCCCGAGATCGCACCGCCTCGATTCTGGATGGCCTTCGCCAAGGCCGGAAGGAACTGCGGAAGAAGCTCGGCAAAGTGCTCGCGCTTCAGTCGAGGGCTCTAGACGTCCGCGACAACCTCCGCATCGCCGAGCAGGGCATCATGGTCGCGCAGCGTGAGCAGGCCGAGAGCGTTTTCGAGCGTCAGGATTCACCGCTGTGGACGACGGAGCCCCCCCCAGACGAGGAAGCGGAGCGTAAGGGTTATGGGATTCGCTTCTCCTGGCCGGCCGTAAAGGGCTACCTGCACGCCGAGCGCGGGATCTTGCTTCTCCAGCTGTTCCTCGTGCTTGCCCTCGGATCGCTGTTCGTGCGGGTGCGAGCCGTGTTAGCCGACAGAATCGCCAAGCGGCAGCGGGACGGTGGCATTCCCTGGGAGGACCAAACCATTGAAGCCCTCCGCCACCCTTGGGCGGCGGCACTGCTGCTGGGAATCGCATCGGTCCGCTTCTTCTACCCGGACCGTGTGGCGGAGATCCTCACCTGGATCATAGGGCTCCCGCTCTGGTTCGTCGTCTACAAGGAGATGGTGCCGGCAAAGTTCCGCAACGCGCTCGTCGGCCTCGGCTTGCTTGGGACACTCCATATCGCGGTCACAGTGGCCTCCGGTTACCCTGGCGTAGAGCGTGCTTTGTTGCTCGTCGAGCTAGCGTTGGCGTGCGCCGGCGCGGGTTGGTTGATTCGCTTCTTGCGAAACGTCGACGTTCCGAGGCACGTCCGGCAAGGCCTTTGGTTCTCCCTGGCGAGCATGTGGGCCAGACTTGCGCTGCTGATCTCCTTGATCGGGGTGTGCGCAACCGTGCTTGGGTACACCTATTTCGCGGCGGATGCTGCGATGGTGACGATCATCGGCACGATCACAGCGACATTTTTCATGGCGCTCGCGCGCATCGTCGAGGCGCTCATCTTCACTGGCGTCTACACGGATCGGCTGGACGCTTTCCGCATGATTCGCGCAAACCGAGACCTGACCGCGCAGACGTTGAGCCGCGTCATCAGGCTTCTCGCCTTTGCTCTGTTTGCGTGGTCGCTGACCGACGTGACGTTGGCCTGGCGGCCTGTTGGGCGCGCGATCGGTCGTGCCCTCTCCGCGGACCTTGGGATTGGTCTGGTCGAAACCGGCGTGATTATTTCCGACTTGTTCACCTTCTTCATCGTGTTGTGGGTCAGCTGGATGTTCGCGCGTTTCGTGAGCTTCGTTCTGAAGGAAGAGGTTCTGCCTCGCCTTCACATGAAAGAAGGGGTGCCGTTCGCTCTCACGACGTTCACCCGCTACGTGATCATCGCGATCGGCCTCATCGCTGCCGTTACGGTCCTCGGAATTCCACTGGACAGGGTTACCATCGTCTTGGGCGCGCTCGGGGTGGGCATTGGTTTCGGCCTTCAGGGCCTCGTCAACAACGTCGTATCCGGCTTCGTTCTCTTGACGGAGCGGCCGATCCGCCTGCGAGACAAGGTCGAGATCGACGACATTCTCGGTAATGTGAGCAACATCGGCATTCGCGCGAGCACGATTCGCACCTTCGACGGCGCCGAGGTCATTGTCCCCAACGGCCACTTGATCTCCGGACGGGTCGTCAACTGGACCCTGTCTGCGCCGCAACAAAGGGTCACCATCCCTGTCGGCGTGGCCTACGGGACCGATCCCAACCAGGTCCTCGGAATCCTCAAAAAGGTGGCTAGCGAGGATGATCAAGTGTTCAAGAACCCAGCACCGCTTGCGCTCTTCCGGGGCTTCGGTGACAGCTCACTCGACTTCGAGCTGCGCATCTTCATGGATCCCAAGGACGTCCTGCACGTGTCGAGCGAGGTGACGGTGGCGATCAACGAGGCGTTGAAGGAGGCCGGCATCGAAATCCCGTTCCCGCAGAGGGACTTGCATTTGCGCGGTGTGCCGGAGGGAAACATCGGCACTGGTACCGATGACTAGCGTGTGAGACGTCGGTCTTCTGGGTGAAACGAGATGACCAGATGGTACGTCTTGGTTCCCTTGGCCCGCTGATTGCCTTCCTGGAGCAACTCCATCACGTCGACCGCAAGCCCAGCGTCTTCCGGACGATTGAGGCTCGCTAGGTTACCAGCGAGGTACCAGGTGCATCGCTCCTTGCCTTAGCCTCGAAGCATGTAGGGGACGAGCTTCGATAGGCGAGAGCGGGTTTTGTCGTTCTTTGGCTGCTTCGGCGTGATGATCATCGGGAGCGAACCAGGTGGGCGAGGACGCGCCTGAGCTCAGCTCCGTTGCGCTCCACGTCGATGAGGGTCCGCCGAAGTTCGGTCTTTTCCGCGCGCTCTGTGAGTGCCTTCTTGAGCAAACCGCCAAGTCGGTTCTGCTCGCGCTGAATCCTGAGGATGTCTTGCACTTCCTGCCGGGCGCGCGCGCTCGGGATTTCGACTTTCAAGAGCAGGCGTCGCATGACCTCGTTGCGCGTGAGACCGCTTGCTTCTGCGAGGTTCTCCAAGTGAGCCGCGTGCGCGTCGGTGAGCCGAACCGTCATTCGATATTTGAGATCCCCCACTCGATGAGCATAGGCATCGCCATTGCATTGTCGAGAGGCATTGTTGTTGTCGCACGCGCGAATAAGCCGAAGGCGTTGAGCGCGTCATCAAGTGACCTGCCAGTTCTGCACAAGTAGGCCGTTGGTTGCTCGAGATGGTCCGATATCATTCGACTACGCTCTGAATGAACTCAACAACCACCTGGGTGAACAATTCAGGTTCCTCCTCATGAGGGTTATGAGCGG
>JAHEJX010000094.1 GCA_024638645.1 Actinomycetes bacterium | reverse complement strand
TCCTCTGCCGCGACACCACGCGCGACGGCTGCCTCACGCTCAACGGCGTCTTCTTCCCCAATCAGCCCTGCTCCCAGACCAACTGCACTCCCCCGGACGACGGCGCCTGCTGCTTCACCGACGCCGCAGGAAACACCACCTGCGCACAACTCTCGCGCGATGAATGCCAGGCCCGCCTAGGCACCTTCTTCCCCAACACCCCCTGCACTCAGGTCGTCTGCGACACCGCCGGTGACGTCCGTGGCGCCTGCTGCTACGTCGATCCCAACAACGTCCGCCGGTGCGAGATCCTCACCGAGGCCGACTGCCGGACCCGCGCCGGCTCATTCTTCCCCAACACCACCTGTCGTCATCGACGTGACCGCCAACGACACCGACGTCGACGGCAACCTCGACCCAACATCGGTGACCATCCTCACCGGACCCTCCAACGGAACAGCCACCGTCGACCCGGTCACCGGCGAAGTCACATACACCCCCAGCCCGGATTACAACGGGCCAGATACCATCACCTATCAGATCTGCGACACGGCCCCGACGCCTCTTTGTGACACTGCCACCATCGAACTCACGGTCGACCCTGTAAATGACCCGCCCGTGGCCAACTCGGATGCAATCTCGACGCCGGAGGACACCCCGGTCGTCATAGACGTTGTCGCCAACGACACAGACGTCGACGGCAACCTCGACCCCACCACCGTCACCATCCTCACCGAACCCACCAACGGAACAGCCACCGTCGACCCCGTCACCGGCGAAATCACGTACACCCCCGACCCCAACTACTCGGGCCCGGACTCCTTCACTTACGAGGTGTGTGACACCGATGGCGAATGCTCCGTAACCGAAGCAACTGTCTCCACCACGGTCGTCGAGATAGACGACCCACCCGTGGCCGACGACGACACGGCAACAACGGACGAAGACACCCCGGTGACAGTCGACGTCGTCGCCAACGACACCGACGTCGACGGCAACCTCGACCCGACGTCGGTCACAATTGTGGACGGACCCGCGAATGGGACGGCGACTGTCGACCCCGTCACGGGTGAAGTCACATACATTCCCGACCCCGACTACAACGGCCCAGACACCATCACGTATCAGGTGTGCGACACCTCCCCCACTCCGCTTTGTGACACTGCAACGATCTCGGTGACGGTCAACCCGGTTGATGACGCACCGGTCGCTAATCCTGACTCGGCGGCAACGCCGGAGGACACACCCGTCGTCATCGACGTTGCGGCCAACGACACAGACGCCGACGGCAACCTCGACCCAACCACCGTCACCATCCTCACCGGACCCACCAACGGCACAGCCACCGTCGACCCGGCGACCGGCGAACTCACATACACCCCCAACCCCAACTACAACGGCCCAGACACCATCACATACCAAATCTGCGACACGTCCACGCCGCCGCTATGTGACACGACGCCCGTGACCATCACGGTGGATCCCGTCAATGACCCACCGGTCCACACTGGGCCGACGACCATTCAGATCGCAGTCGGTGACACGCCAGGCGTCTTGCCCATCACCGATCCGGAGGGCCACGACTACACCGTGACGGTGGTCGGTGGCACCATTCCCCCTGGGCTCACGTTGAACCCAGACGGCACATTCTCAGGCGAGGCAACGGTCGCCGGAACGTATGTCCTTACCTTGAGGACCTGCGACGACCAAGCTCCCCCGGCGTGCAGCGACTTCGTCGTCGAATACATCGTGGCGGCCTTACCGGTAACCGGCATCTCGATCGGGGCGTTCACGATCATGGGAGCCATGTTCGCACTGGCCGGAGCGGCTCTCATCCGTCTCAGCCAGGCTCGGATCGAAGTGGCGAGAACCATGAGCCCGAGGCGCACCCGCGACTGGTGAGGCACAGGGCAGCGCCGGATGTCCTTGGCTAACTGGTTGTGCTTGGCTAACAGGAGGTTCCAAGCCGACTCGTAGCGGCAGCCCGACGGAGGTCGGAGCGAGCGGGGGCCGAACAACCCGGCTCCCGCTTCGCAGCGTCTCTACGACCCGGCCTGAGCCTGCCATTCAGCGACCAGCTCTCGGTGTGTCTCGACATTGGCCGTCGTGATGGCGAGCGTCACTGGGTCGATGAATAGCCCGTCAAGCAGCTCCGGGCGGTTGTCCCTGACCCAGCTGCGGTATTCGCTGTCCGGCAACGGCTACCGGTTCGAACCCCGCGGCACCATCGAAGTCAAAGGCAAAGGCCAAATGCACACCTGGCTACTGACAGGCAAGCCGTAGCAACAGCTGAAGCTGGTGGTTATGGTGCGACGCTCGTGCCGAGCCAGCCTCAGACTCAGGCCGCTTGAAAGTACTCATGGAGTTCCGTGTGCTCGGCTCGTTTGAGGTGTGCCCCACCGGAGTGTGCTCTGGCCCGGCGGTTCATCGCCCCACAGCTCATCCATAATGCGATCGCTCGACAACGGTTCGTCGGCGTTAATCAGCAGAAGTGCCAGCAGTTCACGTTGCTTGGGCGCGGTAACGGGGGTCTCCGTTTCGCAGGAGACCGTTTCTTTGCCTCCTGTGCGCCACCGTTTGCCGTGTCAGCGCTGTCGCCAGATACGATTGAGCCCTCGAATACAGAAGTCCGGAAGGGACCAGCCCCGTGACATCCAACCACTCCTTCGAGTTCGAAACTGATCAGATGTTCTCGATTGTTGGTCGAGGACTCGTGTTCATCGGATACGTGACCAAGGGCGTTGCCAAGCCAGGCGATCGGCTCACGTTCATCGAATCCGAGGATCAAGTGTCGGGCACCATCGGCGTCATCGAGTCCGCGCGGGCGCTGGTGGATGAGACGCCTCACGGCCTCGAAATCGGGATTCTTCTCAAGGACCTGTCGAGCCATCCCAACATCATCGAGCTCATTCGCGCCATAACTATGGGAGAAGTCGAGGTCACGGACGAATACTTCGACGAACTGCTCGGTGTCACGCTCCCGACGAGGTTGGTGATCGTTCCTCAGGAGTCATAGCTCCGGCATCCGAATGTCGCACCGGGACACATCCCCGAGAACGCGCTCCGTAGTCTAATGCCACTCGCAGTGGCCGACAGTGGTGACTAGCCTGCGGCCGATTGTGCATTCCCCTAGGGAGGAAACCTTCGTGAGAAGAATCATGACATTGATCGCCGTAGCGGTGCTGGCATTGACGATGGCGTCGCCGGCGTCGGCCATTACGGACGGCAGCCCTGACGGCGACGT
Organism: Actinomycetes bacterium; assembly: GCA_024638645.1. Classification (GTDB taxonomy): domain Bacteria; phylum Actinomycetota; class Acidimicrobiia; order Spongiisociales; family UBA5794; genus JAHEJX01. Next base: position 10,519 of record JAHEJX010000094.1, on the reverse strand, counting down.
ACATCCGATGGTTGGTCAGCTGTTGTTCTATGTCCCGGACGAGATCGACGACCGCTTCACCGACCCGGGTGCATGGTTTACATGTAGCGGCACGTTGCTCGATGAAGACACGCTGCTCACCGCCGGCCACTGTGCATTCGGTATCGGCCACGGCGGAACCGACGTTTGGGTCAGCTTTTCGGAGGAGCCAGATTTCTCAATCCTCCCGTCGAGTTTGTCATTCGCTCCAGACGGAAACGACGATCGCTATCTCGCGTGGAGCACAGAGCTGAATGGCTCTTCAGACTGGACACGCGGCGATGCCGTGGCGCATCCGGACTACGCGGAGGAAACGTTCGTACTCGCCGATGTCGGGATTGTGACTCTCGATGAGGATTTCGTGCTCGACGAATACGCCACGGTCGCAGATGAGGGCTACTTGGAGCAGTTCGCTACGCGACGTGGCCCCGACCAGCGATTCACTGCGGTCGGTTACGGCCTGGAATCCGGCTTCCCTCGCTTCGACGGCGGCGACACAAGGATGCAAGCGACGATGAAGCTGGTCAGCCTCAACGGGGCGTACGGGCTCGGCGGCGTCTCGGTCACCTTCTCCAGCAACCCGGGCCGCGGCCAGGGCGGCACGTGCTTCGGCGACTCAGGTGGACCGGTCTTCGAGGCCGGAACCACGACGGTCGTGGCAGTCACCTCCTTCGGCATCTCGTTCAATTGTGTCGAACCAGGCGGGTACTACCGGGTGGACACCGAGCCGGCACAGGACTTCATAGTGGATTACCTCTAAACGCATTCGGCAACGAATCGGCAAGACGGCCCGGCGCAAATGCTGGGCCGTCTTGCGTTTCCGCCTCGGACCTAACGCCCGTTCGGTTGCGAGTGAAGTCTGCTCTCATGCCGGCGCGCCGCGACGATTCCGAAGTCTGTCCGCTAGGGCAGTCCCTCGGCGCTGCCACTTCCTTACTACGGCAGGCCATCAGGATGGAAGCGATGCATGGAGGTATGGGCTCTAGCCGGCCCATACGATCGCAGCGGCTGGATAGCTATCGAAAGAGGGTGACTCGTGAGCTTATGTAGATCGGAGCCGTCAAGCCCCACGCTGTATAGATCTGCCCCGTCTGAGAAAACGATGGCAAAGGCCCAATGAACACCTGGCTTCTGACTGGGCGGGCCTGACACAACTGATCGGGGAAGGCGGGATGACCGACTTGGCACCGTGTTGGTCAACAGAGGATCGATCCGGGATGATTCAGCAATCGATGGCGATGCTCAGGGCTCGGCAGGCGTCGTCGAGGCGCTCCGGGTGGAGACGGGTAATGCGCGTTGTCAGCGCAACCTTCGGGATGGTGCGGAGGTTGTCGAACGAGGCAGCGCATTTGATGGGCATTCCGTCTTCGGGCCCAAGTGCCAGCTCGGTGGGGATTGCCCGAATTGTCCGGGTGACGGGAGCGCAAACCAGGCCGACCAGAACCGGAATGGCGGCATCGCGCGTGAGGACGAGGAACGGCCGGCGGCCTACGTTTTCGAGTTCACCCCACCAGATTTCACCGCGTCGCGGTGACTTCACCACGGCTCCTCGGCGATCGCCTCGCCCAGTGCAGCTTGCGCCGCCTCAATCTCCCCCGACGTAGGTGGGTGCATCTTGTAGCCGGCGCGAATCGCATCGTCGATGCGGCGAGACTCCACTGCGGCGATGAGGGAGGCCACTCCGGACCTCACCGCATCGGCGCGATTGGCGAATACACCTTCGGCGATTAGCGAGTCGAGCGCTTCGAGCTGCGCCTCTTCGAGTCTGACTGCGATCTGCACTGTTGCCATACCGAATAACATACCACTTTGGTATGCAGTGGCCGAGAGTGAGGTACTCGCTCCGTAGCCCAGACCTTCAAGGGGCGGACGCCGACCGCTTACGGCAAACGACGTTGCGACCCTTGCCGATCTCCAGGACGTCGCCGACCTCGAACGAGGCGGCAGCGGCGAGGTGCTCATCGGCAAAGTTCGCCATCCACTCTGCGGTGGGCTCCTCCATCACCCACCCGCACTTGACCAGCTCGTCGCGGAGTAGGTCGCGATAGGTGTCGACAGTGAGCTCTGGCACGTCGCTGACAGTGAAGGTCGTCGTGCCCGAGCGCGAGCCGAGGCCGATCATCTCCCGATCGCACGGGCAATCCGGGCAATCGCACGACACGGGTGGATTCATCACCAGTTCGCCGTCGACCGTGTAGCTCATGTCCCATTGCCGCATTCCCTGCGTGTTCTTCGTCGCTACGAGCACCTTCACAGAGTCTCCTCTCATTCACTGAAGGCACCGTACGGGACGGCTGTGACGAGAACCGGGGGCCCGTCGATACCCTGACCCCATGCCCGCCCATCACGACTACACCGCCGTCCCGCCGCTTGGTGAAGGCGGGGGGTTGCAGAAGGGCAGCCGCGTGGGCTGCCCTTCCCGCCATCGTCCTAGCCGTGACTACGCAGGCGGTGGAACGATCTCGACGCCGTACCGCGGCGCAGTCTCCATCATCTTCCCGATCTCCTCGTCCGTCGGGGGGCGGGTCGATTCGCCGGCGCCGAGAGTGCGACCGATCTCGGTGAACATCCCCTCGAATCCACCGGGGAAGGCGATCGCTGATGTTCAGGGCGTGCGAGAAGGTGAGATCGTTGCCGTAGGCGAGCGGCGCCGAGTCCATGGCCGTGGAGGTGCAGCCGAGAGCGCGTGACACGGCAGCGTAGAAGGTGTCGGTCACATGCTCGGGCGGGAAATCGTTTATGTGAGCCATACGCGTGGCGAGGATGGTGGTACCGAGGATGGATTCGGTCGCTTGTCCTCTGGCATGGGACGCTGCCAACGAGATCGCTGCCAGGACCTCCGCTATTCGATCGCCTTCACGCATCGTGACTCAACGGTACCGGATGAACATGGGCGACCACGTGGGGCGCACTGTTGCCCTCGGCCCGGAGCGTGTACCTGCTTCCCGGCGGCGTGAGCGACGTGCCGAGGGCCGGCATCGCGGTACTTCCAGGACTGGGCTCCGCTGGGGAGCACCAAGCTGTCCGTAATCGCGAGGCGCCGTGACGGCTCGGTGCCGGTGACACTCCAGCCCACGACACGGGAGGTTGAAGTGATCACATGAGGGACAAGGCCCCGGCCGCATTCGGTGACGCGACTCCACAGGAATCCACTGCGGCTCCGCAGTCCAGCGGCTTCGCCGAGTACGACCCGCTACGGCTGTGTATCTACCCGACAATTGGTGTCATCGCCTGGCTCATCGCGCCGCCGCTCACCGTGGCCATCTTTGGCTCAATCGGCAAGGCCGGTCACCGGCGGGCTCGCCGGCGCGGCCTGGTGTCGAGCCGCTGTCTGTTGGGCGACACTCGGCTGGTGATCGCGTACCTGGAAGTGGCCGCAGTTGCTGGAGCAGCATGGACATTGTGGAGCCTGCTGGGCTGACTCGTTCGGACAAGACAACGGAGCTCCAGCGTGACCGATCCGTGCGGGTCCGTCCCGTTGCGGGCTATTCCCAGACCGGCCTGCAATCGGAGCGATTCGGTCCGTCACAGACAAGTCGGGTGATCGTGAGCGCTTGCAAGTCGATCTGCCAGGCCTCGCACCGTTCCCGATCAGACGTTTCCACGTACCAGTAGATATGCGATACCTCGCTGTCTTGGGACGGCCCGATCAGCGGTTGATCGGAGGACTGACGGGCGAATGTCGTCCCGATGACTTCGTGGGCGCCGCCACTGACTGTTCGCGCGAGCAGGAGACCACCGATGGCGTGGGATGTCTGCACCTTCCAGCGCTCCGCGATCGGAACGTCGGCCGGCGGCGTGGTTCCAATGAAGATGCCTACGTACTCGCAGGTGGCGTCGAGACAGTCGGCGCCCCAGGAGTAGAACGGAGTGACGCCATGTTCGCTGGCCCAGTAGCTCGAGTCGGAATGCACCCGGCACCCGCGTTCGTCACAGTGTTCGCTGATAGTGCCGAGACTCGACACGGCGCCGTTGCCGATGAACATCATCGGCCACCAGTAATCGCTGATCCATATGCGTTCTAACACCCATTCCGGCGCGACCGCGGCCGCAGTCGTTCTCCAGCTGAAGCGGATCTCGTCGTTCCCCAAGCTGTAAACGATGTTCAGGCACGCCTCGTCCCGAGGCATCACAGGGCAGTTGTTGTCGTTCACGTGGAGCGGCTCGCCCCACCGAGAGGTGAGGTCGGCAACCGTCGAGGCGCCGAGGACGAGGCCCTCGTAGAGGGCCAGGCGGAGGCCGTCTTGCGGATTGGCGCGCGCGTAGAAGGCCCACTCGTCATCCTCGAACCAGCCGATCCACGACTCGCCAGCAAAGTCCCAGCGGCCCCCCTCGAGGCCCTCCCGTTCAGGCTCTCCAAACTCGGCGATGAGCCGGTTGGCAGCCCCGCCGACGCCGCCCTCGAGGGTTGCGAATGCGATCGCCAGTGGCGTACCCGGGAACGTGGTGGGGATGCCGCCGGTGAGACTGTAAAAGTCGGAGTGAGGCGCCGCTGGTTCGTAGTAGAGGGGGATTCGGGTGGTGGTGGTGTTGCCGGCTTCATCGGTGGCGGTGAAGGTGGCGACGTTGCCTCCCTCGTTGAGGACGAGCACGATCGACCAGTTGCCGTCTTCGTCGACGTCGGCTTGGTAGCGGCCGGCGGCGATCACTGTGCAGCCCGGTTCGGTGGCGCCGCTAAAGCGGTAGGTGCCGGTGGTGACGGTGGCCCCGGGTTGGGGGTCGGTGACGACGAGCTCGGGTGGGGTGACGTCCGGCGCCGCAGTAGTGGTTGTGGTGGTCGTTGTCGTGGTCGGCGCGGTCGTCGCGGTGGTGGGCGGCGGCGTGGTGGTTGGAGCGGTCGTAGCTGTCGTGGTTGTCGCCGTAGTGGTGCTGGCGGCGGTCGAGGTTTGTGTGCTGTCCTGGGACCCGCAAGCGGCCAACACCAGGACCCAGGCGACACCCACGATGAGAGCAGGTCTGTGGCTCATATGGGAACCTCGTAACCGAGCGTTACCGGTTCAGCAATGTCGATCGGGGCTTGCACGAGACGAGCCCAGCCCCAAATCGGCAACCTTCGCGGGTCCTCGTCATCGAGGTTCAGGTCAAATATCCGCGCATTACCGAAGGCGCCAACAGAGGTCGAAAGGTCGAACGACTCGTTGACAATGAGATATCCACCCTCGAGGGACAGGGCAAAGGGCTCCTCGTAGATGCCTTCGTCCCTGGGCCCGCGCCACGTGACTCGGGCGAGCTCCGTTCCCGAGGCGGTGTCCCGCACCACAATGACGTGGTCGCCTTCAGCACTGGGCGCTTGGGGGTCGATGGAGGCGGCCCGGGTGCCGTCGCCACACAGGCTGCAGAAATGGGGGCAAAGGAAGCTGTCGTCCTCGAAGCAGCTGGGCGATGTCGGTACCCCGGGTAAGGCGACCCTGTTGCCGGCGTCGTCGATGAGGATGCAGCCCCAACCGTCCATCTGAATCTCGGTGGCGGTGATGAGGCCACCCCCGGCCGACGCCTGCTCGAGCTGCCATTCGTAGCCCCGCACCCGGTAAAGCTCTACTACTTCGCGGGTGTCCACGTCATAGCTACGAAGCCTGTCGTGCATGGTTGGAGGGTGCTCGAATGGGGTGTCTCCCTCGTGGCGGGTATAGACGACGAAGCCGGTGTCAGTGCGGTACGTGTCGTGCAGGGTGAGTTCGTGGTCGGTACCCGGGTCGGGGACTAGAAGTGCCGACGGTGCGGAACGTCCTTTGGCGATCCACCAGACGACGGTCGACCAGTCGTCATGGTTTTCCCAGTTACGGCCTTTGCGGGTCTGATAAAGCAGTCCGCCGCGGGTATCGTCGACCGCCGACGCGACCTCACCCGTAATGAGCGTGGCGACCGCACCTTCGGGGTCGATCAGGTAAACACCCTGCTCGTTGGCAACCAGGACGGTGCCGTCGGCCGGCGCCGCAGTAGTGGTTGTGGTGGTCGTTGTCGTGGTCGGCTCGGTCGTCGCGGTGGTGGGCGGCGGCGTGGTGGGTGATGCAGTGGTTGGAGCGGTGGTAGCTGTCGTGGTTGTCGCCGCAGTGGTGCTGGCGGTGGTTGAGAGTTGTGTGCTGTCCTGGGATCCGCAGGCGGCCAACACCAAGACCCAGGCGACACCCACGATGAGAGCGGGTCTACGGCTCATACGAGAACCTCCACCCCACCATCGCGCCCACCGCTGGACACGCCTAGAGCCACAAGACCCGCGACCTGGCAAGCCCCCTCGCCCGTCATGCGTGACTTGCGGGGCGAACGTTGTCTAGAGGCGCTCTGGTCGGTCCATGCGGTGCGCAGGGATTGCGGCGCCTTGCGGCCCTCCGTGACGTCGCCGGGCTCAGGCTTCGGTTTACCTGACGTCGATGTGCACGACTACGAACTCGGCGGGACGTAACGGTGCCACGCCGACCTGCAGGGAGCCGCCCGTGGGAGATGACGAGCTGCGGACGAAGAAGGCTTCGTCCGCCGTTGTGCCCTGGAAAGCGCCTTGCCGCCACAGCTCTGTCAGGAAGTTCTCGGCCTGCCCTTCGAGCGTCGCCAGCCGCTGCGCGAGCGGTTCGCTGCCACCGAGCTCCGCCGCCGCAGTGACTGCCTCTTCGATTGCGTTAATCAATCGGCGGACGTTGACGAACGTCCATGAGGTGTCCGATGCCAGCGTGCGGGCTCCCCAAAGCAGCATTCCCCGTGAAGGAAAGGTGCGTATCGCGTTTATCCCAAGCGGGTTGAGCACGTCCTGGTCTGTGTCCGAGATGGCCGCGCTCAAGCCGACCACACCCTTCACGGTCTCATTGGCGGGTGCCTTCCACACTCCTCGCGTTACTTCCGAGAGCGCCCACACGCCGGCGACATGACCGCTCGGAGGCACCTGCCGAGTTGCCGTCGCGCCATCTGCGACTTCGAGCCAGGGGTAGAAGAGCGAGCCGCACGCCGAGTCGTAGCCGGCGCTCTGGCGCCATGTGGCGACTTCGGCCGGGGCCATGGTCGGCGGCGGGTCGAGGATTGCGATGACGTCGCCTCGCTCTTCACACTTGGCGATCATCGCCACCTGCATTGCCCGCCACATTGCACCATCGACTCCGCCATCGCTGGTGCCAACGATGTTCACCAGGTCGGGGAACGCCAGCACCGAGACTTCGTCAACAGCCAACAGTGCATCGATTGCCCTCGCCGCCGCCTCGACACCCGTGTACGGCGGTGCAGGCAGAGCCGGATCGGGGATGCGAGCGATGTAGGCGCGCCTTCCCCCGTTCTCGAAGAATCCTGCAACGGCGGGCGGCAGCATCATGTCGTCGGCCGATCCGCCGAAGAGCCTCTCGAAATCCGCTCGGCTCGTCACCACATGAGGCTGCGATCCGATCGAATCACCAACGCTGTGGGCAGGAGCCGTGGCGGTCAATCCCAAAAACCCCGCAACATCGGACCGCCCAAGCTCGATCGTTCCGGGGCGGAACGACACCTCACGGACAAACACACCGGGCGGACGGATGGAGGGCGGCTCACTCATCTCGACCGCCAAGCTACTAGCGGCGTGTAGCGCCGTGGGCACTCACGACGATGCCGTTGCCAGCTCCAAGCCGGCCTCAAGGCTGGCCTCGTGATTGGAGTAGGTGCGTGCAGGTCGAATAGCGCCGTCGTGGCTGCCCACCCTCGCCCAACGTTCTTGGGGCGCTCCGAAGATCTAGAAATCGTCAGAGCGCCCCAAATTGGACCGTCCCCACGGCCGTGAGCCTGTGGCTCAATGTGTCTCTCTCCGGCGGCCGGTGATTCTGGACATTTGATATTTCCTGTCCACATCGCGCTCATGCCGGAGAGAAGTACGGTGAAGGGCCAACTGGGAGATCGTTCTTCACATGTCAGGCGACCGAATCAACAGCGAGCGGATGGATGCCGTGTACAAGTCGCACTTCACCGCAATCAGGGCGTATTGCATGCGCCGCCTACCGGTCGCCGACGCTAATGACGCCATTGCCGAGGTTTTCCTCACCGCGTGGCGCCGGATCGATGACGTGCCCGCACTTGATGGCGAATTGCCCTATCTGTATGGCATCGCCCGCAACAAAGTGGCTACGTCCCGCCGGTCGAGCGGACGACGATCCCGGCTGGCTGTTCGAGCGAACTCACTCGCACCCGAGCCGGTCGCCGGGCCCGACGCGGTTGTGATGGCTCAGGTCGAGGCAGACGCCGTCGACACTGCCCTGGCGGCGCTGCGGCCGGACGATCGAGAGATCATTCAACTGAGGGTATGGGAGGAACTGACTGGGCCACAGATTGCCGAGGTGCTCGGCATTTCGACGGCGGCAGCGCACAAACGCCTAGCCCGTGCCCTCGATCGCCTCGCACCCCAAGTTCGCCGAACCGAATCCAGGAACCGTCCCCACGCGCCGCAGACAGGAGGTGAACGATGAATGATCACACCCATCTGATCGAACGTGTGGCGGCCCGAAACCCGGTGCCCAACCTCGACGATCCACCAATCGGTGCTTGGGAGGTCGACGTCGTCCGCTCCGCAGTGACTGAGAGGGACAACACCATGTTGACAGAAGAGAAGACGACAGAGGCGACAACGCCGCATATCACCCGCCGTTTTGCTGGTTGGAAGGTGGCCTTTGCCAGCTTTGCCATCATCCTGCTGGCAGCGGGCGGCCTGTGGTTCGCAGCACGCGGCGTCGATGAAGGCGATGTAGCCAGCGAGCTACCAACAACCAACGCTCCGGCCAACGAGCGGGAAAGGATCGCTCTCGACACGATGGTCGCCTACTTCACAGGCAGTGAATCTGAGCTCCTATCGCTGACCAGCGCCACCGACCCGGTCGCACTTGCGACCATGACGAGGGATTTCCGGCTCGACCAAGCTCTCAATGCAAGAGCCGAGTCCATTACTTGTACGACAAGCGGACCGACCAATGCCTCAGTCACGTGCGAACTTGTGGTGAACGACGACCTCCTGGCGGCACTCGGAATCAAGGGCCACGCCAGAGAAGCGAAAGTGTTGGTCCTCGATGGGGGCTGGAAGGAAGCCCCGATCGATCTGAAGGTCGAGACAGAACCGATATTTGAGAGCTTCTGGAACGAGACGAACTCCGGTCTGTTCGATGAAGGCGGACTGTGCTTCTGGGCGCCGAACATCGATGTTTCGACCGTGGATTGGGACGCTTGCGTCGCAGCATGGGTTCCCTTCGCCGAGGGCTTTGCCGCCGAGTACGGGCAGTAGAGCGACGCACGATCACGGAGGAGAGGGACCGGCGATGGCGCCGGTCCCTTTCTCGCTTCTGGGAATCAGAAGTGGTCGGGTCGCCAAGAGATACTCTCCCAGTACGACCGACAGCGAGTTCTTCGAGACGGTTTATCGGCATGCGGATCGCAATCGCCAGCGGCTTGGGTGGACGACGCCCGGGCCCGATCCGATGCTCACACGCTGGCTGGAGCGAGAGGCGCGCCGCCGACTCCTAGTGGCAGCCGACGGAGGTCGGAGCGAGGCGGGGGGGCCTACCCGGTCCGCTGCGGCTCGCCTACTCGCTGGCGCCATGCCAACAGGGCGACACCTGAGATCACGACGAGGGTGGCGACCCAGCCATTGCGGGACATGCCGAGCAAGCGGAACGTGGTGTCGGTGCGCACCAGCTCGGTGAGGAACCGAACGGTGCCATAGAGGATCATGTAAAGCGCGATCGATGAGCCACGTGCGAGCTTGCCACGGCGCTCGAGCCAGAGAACGACGGGAACCACGATCATCAGGTTCCATAGGGACTCGTACAAGAACGTCGGGTGGAACGTCGCCGCATCGAGGTACTCGGCGGGCCGGTTCTCCAGGTCGATCTCAAGGGCCCATGGCAAGTCTGTGGGTGTGCCGAACAGCTCCTGATTGAAGTAGTTCCCCCATCGTCCAATGGCTTGGGCCAGCGGGAGGCCAACAGCCCCCGCATCAACGAACGCCCATGGATCGCCGCTCGAACGGCGCAACATGGTGACGGCCACAATCGCTCCGGCAGTCAGTCCCCCGAAGAGCGCCAGGCCGCCCTCCCACACGAAGAAAACGGCGTACCACCGACCTTCGAACCTCCCCAGATGTGTTGACACATAGGCCAATCTCGCTCCGACGAAGCCAAGGACCACGGTCCACAGGATGACCCGTTCCAGATACTCCGCATCACCACCCCAGGCGGCATATCGATGGGTAATGGTGATTGCGGCGACGAGGACGCCGAGCCCGATGAGGAGGCCGTAGATGTGGACATCGAGCGGCCCGATCGGGATGTCATTGAACGACGGCGAAGGAATGGAGGCGAACGGCACCGGCGCGAGCTTATCCGGGGCACGGGCGGGGCTGAAGCCTCGGTTGCGATCCCGCTGCGGCGGAGCACGGATGGCAGAATGTCCGATGTGACTATCAACGAGTCTCCCGAGCTGCAGGCTGTGTGTCGACGGTGGCTGACAGCCGTCACCGGGAACGACGGTGCGACCTTGGCCAACCTCTACTCCAAGTCGGCCGCTGCGA
>JAHEJX010000093.1 GCA_024638645.1 Actinomycetes bacterium | reverse complement strand
CCACGCAGCGAACTCAGCCGGGTCGTTGCGCCACCTGATCGACTCGTACTCCTGGCGCATCGGCTCTCTGACTGTGTGCGGCTGGTGGTAGAGGACCTGGGCCCAGAAATCGCGCCAGCAAAGCTGGCGCACGAATCCGGCTCGCCCGGCGGTGGCGTCTCCCACAGCTTCGATGACCTCGAGCGGTGAGAGGGTGCCGAATTTCAAGTCGGCGGACAGCCGTGATGTGAGGTCGAGATCGGGCCGGTCGCGTACTTCCTTGTAGTCGTCGACCTGTTCGAGGAACTGGAGAAGCCGATCGTGGGCCGCCTGTTCTCCACCCGGCATCAGCGCCTCTGCGGCCTCTGGAATGCCGTCGCCTTGCGTTGCGGTGATCGTCGTCTCAGCTTCTTGCCCGTATGAGGGCAGTCCGGCTGATGCCCAAGCCTTGGAGTATGGAGTAAAGACCCGATACGGGCCTCCGGACTTGGTCCAGATCGTGTCTGGTGCGTGGACGACCGTTCCGGCGAAGCGGTGCACACTCGGCAGTGTCTCTGCGACTTCTTCGTCCCGACGTCGGGCGTACGGGGTGTAGTCGTCATTCCAATACGTCGCCTGCGGTTGGAGCGCTTGGAAGACTGCTGCCGGATCGCCGTGGGCAACGTGGAGCCGCCCCCCGCGCTCGCCGAGTTGTCCGTCGAGCGCACGTAGATGTGAAGCCAGTTGCGGGCCGCGGTGCGGTCCGGCATTTCTCCACAGGTGCGGGTCGAGCACGAATAGCGGCATGACGGCGTCGTGGGCGCGGGTCGCTTCCGTCCACGCCGGGTTGCTGCCAAGCCGGAGGTCGCGCCTGAACCACACCACTGCGGTTCCTTCGGCAACTCGAACTGTCACTCTTTCCCTTCTGGGTAGCCTGCCAATTGTGGCGACTCTCTTTCACAATGGTCCCATCGTGACGATGGAACCGGGTCCGGAGCCCGACTGGCTCGTCGTGGAAGGTGCTTCGATCGGCGGGGTCGGTTTCGGGCGTCCTCCTTCTACGGACGAGAGGGTCGACCTGGATGGGCGGTGCCTACTGCCCGGATTCCAGGATGCTCATGTCCACCCACCCATCGGCGGTGTTGCGATGAACCGGTGTGATCTCAACGAGGTGGCGCCGGCTCGCTATCTCGACACTATCGCGGCGTACGCAGCCGCCCACCCGGAATTGCCATGGATCCTCGGAGGAGGATGGGCAATGCACGACTTCGCAGGCGGCATCGCCAGAGCGGAACTACTCGACACCGTCGTTGCAGACCGTCCAGTTCTTCTGCACGGCAGCGAGGGACACGGAGCGTGGGTGAACTCGGCTGCGCTCGAGCTTGCGGGTGTCGACGCGGCAACGCCTGATCCCAGCGATGGCCGGATCGAACGAGATCCGGATGGGAAGCCCAATGGCACCTTGCAGGAGGGGGCAGTCGATCTGGTCGAGAGGGTGACGCCGCCTCTCGAGGTCGATGAATTGCGAGCCGGGATCGTTACTGCCCAGGGTTACCTGCTCGGGCTGGGCATAACCGCGTGGCAGGACGCCTGGGTCACCGCCACAGCGCAAGCTGCGTACCTCGATGCGGACCGCCATGGGGAGCTCGTTGCCAGCGTCGTCGGCGCTCTGTGGTGGGACCGCAACCGCGGGCCCGAGCAGCTCGACGAGCTCATAGAACGCAGCCGCGACGGGTCTGGCCGATTCCGGCCGGGGGCAGTGAAGCTCATGGTCGACGGTGTATGCGAAAACGGCACAGCGTCGATGCTCGAGCCTTACGAAGCTGACTTCCGCAACGCGGCCGCAGATAGAGGGATTCAGTTCATTTCTCGGGACGTATTGCTCGAGGCCGTGCCCCGGATAATGGCTGCCGGGCTGCAGCCGCATTTTCACGGAATCGGAGACAAGGCCATCCGGGATTCGCTCGATGCAGTCGCCGCCGCCAAGCGGGAGGATGCGGTGAGGACGCGACCGCATGTCGCCCACATCCAAGTGATCGACCGTGCCGACGTCCCTCGTTTCGGCGCGCTCGGAGTTGCCGCTAATGCGCAATGCCTGTGGGCGTGCAACGACGAATGCATGGTGGATCTCACCAAGCCGAGGTTGGGAGCGCGGGCAGCTCTTCAGTATCCGTTCCGATCGTTGCTCGACTCAGGCGCCCGTCTTGTCTGCGGCTCGGACTGGTCGGTTTCGACTGCCGACCCGTTTGCACAAATGGCGGTGGCTACCACCCGCAGTCACCGTGTTGACGCGGAGCCTTTCGAAGTTGGCCAGGCACTCACAAGGCGGGAAGCCCTGCGCGGATTCACTCTGGGATCAGCCTGGATAAACCACCGTGAGGACGTCTCCGGTTCTCTCCGGGCGGGCAAGCGGGCCGACCTCGTGCTGGCAAGCGACAATCCGCTTACGGTTGAAGACCTCAATGATGTGTGTGTCGTCGCGACCTTCGTGGGGGGCGCCGTCGTCTAGTGGTGCTCACACGTTGTCGAGGTCGATGACAAGCGTCTGGAGATCGGTGAACTCTTCCAGCGCACCCCGACCCCATCCGGTATCGGTGCCGGCGGCGCCGCCGAAGGGCTGGAAGGTCTCCCAGAAGTCGGTGGAGTCGTTGACCACGACGGTTCCGCTACGGATGCGGTCCGCGTACCAGAATGCCTTCTTCAGGCTCGACGTGAACACGGCTGCCTGCAGCCCGAGGTGAGTGCGGTTGGCAATTGCGGCCGCTTCTTCGTCGTCGGGAGCAGTGAGAATTGGCAGCACAGGCCCGAAGGTCTCTTCTCGAGCCACTGCGGAGTCCTCTGGTACACGATCGATGACCGTGAAGTCGTAGTAGAGGTCGGTGGCGAAACCACCTGCCCTGCTTCCGCCGACGAGTATCTCGGCGCCACGCTCGCGTGCATCGTTGAGATGCCGATCCATCTTGGCGGCCGTCGGCTCGTTGTTCAGCGGACCCATGTTCGTGTCCGCGGCGAAAGGATCGCCGAGCTTCACGGCCTGGGCTGCCTTGAGAGTGTGGCCGACGAATTCCTCGTGAACCTCTTCGAGGACGATGACGCGCTCCGTCGCGCAGCAAACCTGACCGGCGTTGTAATAGGCGCCATATACCGCGGCCTCAGCTGCCGCCTGTACGTTGGCATCGGCAGTGACGATTGTGGGACCGTTGCCCGACATCTCCATGATCGAGCGCTTGATGCCCATTTTCGAGATGATGCGCCGACCAGTCTCCGATGACCCGGTGAATCCGATTGCGTCGACGCCGTTGTGCGTTACGAGCATCTCGCCGATGTCTCCGGCACCAGGGATCACGGAGATTGCGCCTCTGGGGACGCCCGCGGCGTCGAAGGCCTCGGCGAGCTTCAAGAGAGCCCAGGAGGTGAACAACGGCGGCTTGGCGATGATCGCGTTGCCCGTCGCCAAACCCGGTCCGATGTACTCGAGGGGGATGGTGACGGGGAAGTTCCATGGAGTGATTGCGGCCCACACGCCGACCGGTCTGTGGAACGTGAACATCCGCTTGTTGCGGTCCGAGGTTGGAATGACCTCGCCGCTCAGGCGCTTGACGTCCTCTGCTGCATTCAGGAAATACTGGTTCGCTTCCTGGATGTCCTCGAGCGACTCAGCGTGATACGGCTTGCCCTGTTCGAGCGTCTGGATCCGGGCGATCTCCTCGACCAAAGGGACGACCTCGGCGGCGATGCGGTGACACAGGTCGGCGCGTTCGAAGGCCGACCAGTGCCGGATTTCGTCGTGCGCCTGACGAGCTGCCGTCACGGCGCGATCGACATCCGCCTGGCTGGCAATCGGGACATTCGCGATGTGATCGCCGCTGCCGGGCGAGCGCAGCTCGTATGCCTCTTCACCCGTTCCTTCAGTCCACTCCCCGGCGATGAATAGCTTGATCGTCTCGACCATGGCGACCTCTCGTATGCGAAATCTTTATATAACACTGTTACATTACAGTGTTACACTTCCCGTATGGGAATCGAAGCCTTTGCAGCCGCCAAGCCGCGCCCCCTGTGGTGGGATGCGGTCGACGTCGGCCCGACAAGAGCCTCGCTCACTCAGGATATTGATGTTGACGTCCTAATTGTCGGCGCCGGGTTCACGGGTCTGTGGACGGCGTTCTTTCTGCAAGAAGCCGACCCGGCGCTTTCGATAGCGGTAGCCGAGCGGGACCACGTCGGCTTCGGTGCCTCCGGTCGCAATGGTGGTTTCTGCTACGACGGCTTTGCAGCCGGCCCGCAGCGAATAGAGGACATGTCAGACGCAGATACCGCCAGGCGCTGGGCGGCGGCCTTGCGTGATTCGGTGGGTGTCGTGGGCGACATCACCAAGAACCACGGCATCGACTGCGACTACACCTTGTCCGGCACCGTCGAATTCTGCCGCAATGGAGGGCAACTCACGCGGGCCCGCCACGACGTTGCACTTTCGCATCACTACGGGTGGACGGCCGACGATGTCCGCATGCTCTCTGCCGAGGAGGCTCTCGAGATCGGGCGCGCCGCCGGCGTCAGCGGCGCGATGTGGTCGCGTCTCACGGCATCGATCCACCCGGCGAAACTCGTACACGGCCTTGCCGCTGTGGTTGAGTCGCGGGGCACCACGATCTACGAGCAATCGCCTGTTGCTGCCGTGGAGGCGGGACGAGCCACAATTGCGGGCCATACCGTGACGGCCGGTCTGATCGTCCGGGCCACGGAGGGCTACACACCCGAGCTGCCCGGCCATAAGCGGCGTCTGGCCCCGTTGTACTCCCTGATGATCGCTACCGAACCGCTCTCCGATCGGCACTGGGACGAGATCGGGCTCGCCGGGCGGGAGAGCTTCGGCGACATGAGACATCTGGTGGTTTACGGGCAGCGAACCGCCGATGGGCGCATCGCTTTCGGTGGAAGGGGAGCCCCTTACGACTTCGGCAGCAAGGTCCGACGCAATGCCGACTTCGACGAAACCGCATTCATGCCGGTCCGGGCCGCACTGCTTGAGATCTTTCCACAGCTTCAAGACGTGGCAATCTCCCACCGGTGGGGTGGTGTGCTCGGCGTATCGCGCCAATGGATGCCGACGGTGGGTTTCGACCGCGAGGCGCAGTTTGCTTGGTCAGGCGGATACGTCGGCTCGGGCGTGGCCGCTACCAACCTCGCCGGACGCACGCTCGCCGCGCTCATCACCAATACGGATGACGCGGGATTGATTCGGTTTCCATGGGTCAACCACCGAGTGCGGCAGTGGGAGCCGGAGCCGTTCCGCTGGCTTGGCATCAACGCCGCGCTCGGTGTCATGAGCCGGGCCGACAGAGTCGAAGCGCGAACGGACAAGCCGGCCAAGTCGGCCGACTTGCTGTGGCGCCTCGTAGGTCTGTGAGGAGATGGCGAATCATGACTTCATCGATCCACGGCAGCTTGGACCGCGACGGATGTTGGTTGGTCGACATCTTCGTGCTTCCCAAGGGCTGGTCAGGCCCAGCGGACACACTCGAACCTCTCGAGAAACTTACGTAATCAGCTAGGAGCAGTACATGAGTATCCAAGGACCTAAGACGGCAGCGCTTTTTGATCGGGCGTTTGCTTCGTTAGTCAATGGCGTTTCGAGTGGCTGGCGTTACTGGGGCCGCGACGAGACCATTGTGCTCACGCGGGGTAAGGGTGGCCACGTTTGGGACGCAGACGGCAAGCGCTACATCGACTTCCACATGGGCTTTGGCCCCATCATTCTCGGTCACGGCGACGAGCACGTAACGCAAGCGGTTGCGAAGGCTGTCGCCAATGGGACGACCTTTGCCTTCACGCAGGAGCAGGAAGTCACGGCTGCGGAGACCGTGAAAAGAGCGGTGCCCTGGGTAGAGAAGCTGCGTTTCACCAACACGGGGACCGAAGCGACGATGCATGCGGTCCGGCTCGCCAGGGGATTCACCGGGCGCGACACTGTTGTGAAGTTCGAGGGCACCTATCACGGCGCCCACGACTACGTGATGTATTCGACCCCCGGCCAGGATGTCGCAACCCTCGGCTCCCCATATCGGCCGGTTCCCGTGGCGATGAGCTCGGGAATGCCGAATGTAATCGGAGGCCTGGTCCGCACCCTCAGTTTCAACGACTTCACAGCCGTGGAGCGGCTCTTCGCCGATGAGGGCAAGCGCATCGCCGCGCTGATGGTTGAGCCCATGTTGGGCAATGCGATGGGGATCGAGCCGGAGCCGGGATTCCTCGAGAGGCTGCGCTCGCTCTGTGACGAGCACGGTGCCGTCCTCATCTTCGATGAGGTCAAGACCGGCTTTCGGATCGCCGTCGGTGGAGCCGCCGAGACCTATGGCGTAACGCCGGATATCTCGACGTTTGCCAAGGCAATGGGGAACGGTCTGCCGGTGGCAGCCGTTGCGGGTCGTGGCGAGGTGCTCCAAGGGTGGGCACGGGGAGGGATAGTCCAGGCCGGCACCTATTCAGGCAACTCCGTCTCCGCGGCGGCAGCCCAAGCCACGATCGAGAGGCTTCTTACCGGTGAGCCCATGGCCCAGGTCGAGAGAGTCGGCAACGCGCTCATGGAGGGCGCCGCCAAGATCCTGGCGGCAAGAGGTGTGTCGAGCAGCGTGCACGGCCGGCCAGCCATGTTCGGGTTCTTCTTCGGTGAGGAGCCACCGAGCGACTATCGCGGCAGCACACAGCACGACAGCGAGCTGTACGAGAAGCTCGTCATGGGGATGATCCGTAGAGGAGTGTTGCCTTCCCCCGATGCTCACGAGCCGTGGTTCCTGGCGGCCGCACATTCGGATGAAGATGTCGCCACGACGCTCCAGATCTTCGAGGAGGCCCTGGACGAGGCGCTCAACTGATGCCGATTCGGGTCGATCTCGAAGCGCGACGCGGCGAAATCGCCGTTGCCACGCTGGCGGTTGCAGCTCGCGACAGCCTGTCAGGGGTAACGATTCGATCGGTGGCCAATGAGCTAGGGGCATCCACGACATTCATCACCAACTACCTCCAAACCCGATCGGCTGTTCTCGTCAACGCGCTGCGGCACATCGAAAGCAGCTGGTTGAACGAGCTCGAGGCCGAGCTCGTCGGGTCGGAGCCGGGAGAGTCGCTGCGTCAAGCGATGCGGTCCGCAGTCCGTTGGGACGATGAAGAGCTACTGCGCGCACACTTCTGGATCGCGGTCCTCGCAGTTCCGCACAGGGATGAGGAAGTGCAGCGCCACCTAGATGAGTCGAACGAGGCATTCATGGCAGTTTTCACGAAACTCGTCGACCGGTGCGGCCACCCCGAACCGGCAGCTGCGGCAGATCGACTGCTCCTGATGGCCCAAGGTGCCCTCGTGTCGATCGTCGAGACCCCACACGAGTGGACGAACGAAAGGCTCGTATCGATCGCGGATAGCGCGGTGGCCGCCGTGTTGGCCGAAGCCACTGAGTGACTTGCGCCGTCGCCGCGCAATCTAGAGCAGTTTGCGCTCGGCCATCCCATTCAGGATCTCGAGAACACATCTGTTGGCGAGGAACGCCGTGATCTCGCCGGGCCCGTCGTAGGGAGGCGAGACCTCCACGACATCTGCACCGACGACGTTGAGCTCGCGCGCCAGACGGCGCAACGTGTCGAGAAGCTCTCGTGAAGTTATGCCGCCCGGCTCCGGCGTGCCTGTCCCGGGAGCCATCCCGGGATCGACCACGTCGATGTCCACAGAAAGGAAGACAGCGTCTGCCCCCTCGGCGGCGTAGGCAACGGCGTCGTCGACGACGGCTCGCATGCCACGTTCGACAATCTCGTTCATGAGGTAGGTGCGCATACCCTGCTCATCCATCCAGGCAACCGTCTCCGGTTCGGGCCAGTAGCCGCGGAGGCCGATCTGCACGAAGCGGCGTCCGGCGACCGCGCCCGACTCGATGAGGCGGCGCATCGGTGTGCCATGGCCCAACAGCATGCCGGCTGGCGAGGTACTGCCGGTATCGGCGTGAGCATCGAAATGGATTAGTGCGATGTCACCGTGTACCGCGGCGACGGCACGTGCGTTCGGCCAAGTGATTGAGTGGTCGCCGCCGAGGATGATCGGAACGGCTCCGTGGCGGGCGATGGCTTCGACGGCTTCGCCGATGCGATCGATGCATTCGTCGATGTAGCCGACGGGCAGCACGAGATCACCGGCGTCGACGACGTTGAGAACCGCCAAAGCGTCGATTCCTGTGAGAAGGTGCGGGCGGTAGCCGTCGAATCCGAGATAGTCGCTTTCGCGAATGGCGCGGGGCCCGAACCGGGCTCCTGCGCGATATGTCGCGCCCCAATCGAAAGGGGCACCCATGACCACGACACCAGCGTCCCCCAGGTCGTCGAGGTTGCGGGCGGGCACACCCGCAAATGACCCGCGCGACGAGAACGCGTGGACTCTCGAGGTATCAAAGGGATCGGACAATTGGCCTCCGCAGCGATGTGGCGGCGCTCAGGCTATCAGTTGCGGCGGTGCCTTCGTGGTGGACATACTCACGCCAACAGATGGGAGCAGCAGTGGCAGGCAGCTGGGACGCAAGGTGAAGTACGGCGCGATCAGGTCGCTGCGCGTCGCCGGTTCGCCAGAGGCAATCGGAGCCTCCCACGGTGCAACCTTCAGCGACGACATAGTCGCCTACAGCGCGGAGAGAGTTTCCATTGTCACCGCTGGTGATTGGTCCGGAGCCGCTGTCTCTACCGACCAGGTTCTGTCCATCGCGGAGTCGATGTTGCCGGCCCACGACTCGTATGCCGAGGACCTGAGCCACGAGATGACGGCCATGGCCGCCGCGGCGGGTATCAGCGCAGCAGAAGCCGTCGTAGTCGGCGGATTCACCGACTTCGTCGACACGGTGCGTGGCCTCTTCGGCGACGCTCCTTACGAGGACAACTGCACGGCGATGATCGTCCCTGCCCCGCGTGCCCAAAATCGTCAGGGCATGCTCGGTCAAACCTGGGACATGCACGACACGGCGACCGAGCACGTGATTCTGCTCGACCTGGAACCTGAAGCAGGGCCGCGTGCTCTCGTCTTCACGACGGTTGGTTGCCTCGGGCAGATAGGCATGAACGAGGCCGGCATCGCCATTGGTATCAACAATCTCACCGCGGCCGCCGGAACGACCGGGGTGACCTGGCCCTTCGTCGTGCGCAAGGCCCTGCAGCAGAGCGATCTCGACGCTGCCGTGAAATCGGTGCTCGACGCCGATCTGGCGGGAGCGCACAACTTCCTGGTTGTCGATGCCGCCGGCAGAGGGGTGAACATCGAAGCCATGCCGCAGCACAAACACGTGACCGAGGTCGCGGAGGTGACCCTTGTTCACACGAACCACACCCTCGAGGAATCCACGACGGTGTTCGAAGCGCAACGACCGTCGGGATTGATGGAGAGCTCGCACAGAAGGCTGAGCCGGGCGCGCCGGCTTGTCGATGGAAAGACGCTCGGGCCCGATGATTTGATGGCGATCACTCGCGACTCCGAGGCCGTATGCCAGGTGTCCCATGAGCCGTTTCACGTCGAGTCATGCGGCGCCGCGGTCATGCGGCCGGCAACCGGTGAGTTCTGGGCCGTATGGGGTCGCCCAGATCTCAACGAATACGAACGCTTCGAGCTGTGATGCCCGAGCTGACGGTCACCAATCTCACCGCCGACCTCGCGCCGCAGTGCGCAGCACTGGAATTAGTGGCTTTTCCCAGCGCCGATCCGGCAGAGCTGATTTCACTGGAGGACATGCTTGCCTATGCGGAGGTGTTTCCGGAGGGGTTCTTCGTCATTCTCGATGGCGATCAGGTCGTGGGCCAAGGAGCTGGGATCTTCCTCGACTTCGACTTCGCTCATCCCCAGCACACGATCATGGGGATCACTGGGGAGAACCAGTGCCGCAACCACAACCCGGATGGAGAGTGGTACTACGGAACGGACATCGTCGTCCACCCCGATCATCGACGACGCGGTATCGGGCGCCGCCTCTATGAGTTGCGCAAGGAGCTCGTCAGGCGCCATGACAAACGCGGGATAATCGCAGGCGGCTACCTCGCCAACTTCAAGAGTCACAAGCACGAGATGTCCGCTCAGGAGTACGTAGCGGCTGTGGTGGCAGGAGACCTGTACGACCGGACTCTGAGCTTTCAACTCGGGAACGGTTTCGAGGTGAGGGGACTCCTCGAGAATTACTTGGAAGACGAGGACAACGACGGTTGGGCGGCGCTCATCGTCTGGGAGAACGAGGAGAAGGCGGGTTGAGCACTGCTGTTGAGCTCACTGGGGTGTCGAAACTGTTCGGCGACGTTGTCGCCGTGGACGGCATCGACCTCGCCATCGCCGATGGTGAGTTCTTTTCGCTGCTTGGACCGTCTGGCTGTGGCAAGACCACGACGCTGCGCATGATCGCCGGCTTCGAATTCCCGACTAAGGGCTCCATTGAGATTCACGGCAGAGAGATGGGTCTCGAACCGCCAAACAGACGCCCCGTGAACACGGTCTTCCAGTCCTACGCATTGTTCCCTCACATGAGTGTGGCTGAGAACGTCGCCTTCGGCCTGCGAATGAAGAGGGCCGGCGACGCCGAGATAGCCGAACGAGTCACCCGCGCTCTCGATCAGGTGCAGCTGCTGCTCAGAGCCGATGCTCGTCCGACTCAGCTCTCGGGAGGTCAGCAGCAGCGGGTCGCGTTGGCGCGAGCGTTGGTCAATGAGCCGGAGGTGCTGCTGCTCGACGAACCGCTGGGGGCTCTCGATCTCAAATTACGTCAGGCAATGCAGATCGAGCTGAAGGAGCTCCAGGAGCGGGTTGGGATCACGTTCGTATACGTCACGCACGACCAGGTCGAGGCGCTGACGATGAGCGACCGGATCGGCGTGATGGACAACGGCAAGCTGCTGCAGATCGGTGCTCCCCAGGACATCTACGAGCATCCGACTTCGCGCTTCGTTGCCGACTTCATCGGCGAGATCAACCTCCTGCCGGGCAAGGTCATCGACAGCGCCACCGTGGAGCTGATGGGCGGGCAGCGGGTGCCGGCGGAAACAGACTTCGCCGTGGACGCCACCATCACGGTTGCGGTTCGGCCAGAGCGATTCGTTCTCTTTGATCTCGAGGAAAACGTGCCGGCGGGCCGGAACCGGCTCGAGGGCATCGTCAGTCGCCGCGTTTACCACGGTGATGTCTTCTTCTATGACATCGATACCCCGGCCGGTGTGCTGGAAGTCAAAGAGGAGAACAGGCCGGGAGTAGAGCTTTACGAAGTGGGCGAGAAGATGCTGGTGACGTGGGATTCAGCCGCTATGACCGTGGTGCGTGACTAGTGAGCATTGACGTTCGCGATACCCAAACCGAGGTCCATCTCGAAGCAGCCGCCGAGAAGGCAGCGTCACGCCGCGGATTTTTGTTGGCCCTGCCGTCCTGGCTGTACTTGATACTCTTCTTTGCGGTCCCGCTTGTCATCGTGTTCGTGTACTCGTTTGCATCCCGTAGCTCCACAGGCCTCACCCGCTTGGAGCGATGGAACCTCGAGAGCTACAGAAGGTTGTTCGATTCGCTCGTCGCCGAGATCGCCTTCCGCTCGCTAGTGCTGGCGATCGCCACCACCGTCATCTGCTTGATCGTGTCTTATCCATTCGCCTATTACATAGCCACTCGCCGTCCGCTCGTGCGGAATGTGCTTCTCGTTTTGGTGATGATCCCGTTCTGGTCGAACTTCCTAGTGCGCACATACGCGTGGCGAGTCATCTTGGGGACCGACGGCCCAGTCTCACAGCTGAGCCAGGCCTTCGGCGGGGAGCCGATCCGGTTGCTGTTCACGGTGCCTGCCGTCCTGATCGGGCTCGTCTATGGGTTCTTGCCGTTCATGGTCCTGCCGTTGTATGCCGCCCTGGAACGGATGGATTGGAGTTTGGTCGAGGCGGCGCGCGACTTATATGCGGACGGCTGGACTGCGTTTCGCAAGGTGACCTGGCCGCTGTCGCGACCCGGCGTCGTGGCCGGATCGATTCTTGTCTTCATCCCGGCGCTTGGTGCATACGTCACGCCGGCGATTCTCGGTGGGGCCAAGACCACATTGCTCGGCGACTACATCGTCAGCCAGTTCCTTGCAGCACGAAATCAACCGTTTGGTTCAGCACTCTCGATGGCCGTGATGGCCGTGATGCTGGCCGCAGTCATCGTGTACTTCCGTTCGGGAGCGCGGAACCTGTGAGTATCGCCAGCGGCCTGAGGCCGAAGAGCCCGACTGAGCGGCTGCTGGCAGGCAACTCGTGGCTTGTGTTCGCGTTCTTCTACGCACCGATCGTCTTGCTCATCTTCTTTTCGTTCAACGACAACAACAACGTTGGCATTTGGACTGAACCGTCGCTGCGCTGGTACGGCGAGATGTTCCGCAACGACGAGGTGATGAGAGCGCTACGCAACTCGCTGGTCATCGCCGCGATATCGACCGTCGTATCCACGATCCTCGGGACGGCGACTGCACTCGCGCTCGAGCGCTTCCGTTTCAGAG
This sequence comes from Actinomycetes bacterium, assembly GCA_024638645.1. Lineage (GTDB taxonomy): Bacteria > Actinomycetota > Acidimicrobiia > Spongiisociales > UBA5794 > JAHEJX01. Next base: position 1,350 of record JAHEJX010000093.1, on the reverse strand, counting down.
GCCAACGGGTCTACGACGGGTTGGTGTATCTGCCGATCATCATTCCCGATGTGACGATGGCCGTCATGATGCTGCTGTTCTTCGCCCAGTCGTTCCGGCTGATGGAAGGCCTGTTCGGCTTTGCCCCCGAGTTCGGCGTCGGCACGATCTCCCTATCGCACATTGCGTTCAACATCTCGTTCGTAGCCGTCGTCGTACGTGCCAGGCTCGGACAGCTCGACCCTTCGCTCGAAGAGGCTGCAGCGGACCTCTACGCCGATCGGTGGCAGACGTTCCGGCGGGTGACGCTGCCGTTGATCCTCCCCGGCGTCGCCGGCGGCGCCTTGCTGGCGCTGACCCTATCGCTCGACGACGTCGTCGTGACCAGCTTTGTCTCAGGCCCCGGCGCCACGACTCTTCCCGTCTATGTGTTCGGGTTGGTTCGTAGGGGTGTGACCCCGCTCATCAATGCGGTGAGCACCGTGATGTTGGTAGCGTCCATGTTGCTCGTCGGGGCCTCGCTGGTGCTCCAGCGCAATCCAAAGAGCAACGATTCAGAATGAGGAAGGAAACCAAAACAACTATGAAGAGCATTTCACGCATGCGCGGCGTTCTGCTCGTTATCGCCTTTGCCCTAGTGGCGGTGGCGTGTGGGGGAGATAGCGGGGAGACCGTGGCGAGTTGTGATCCAGGTCAGACCGACGGCGACCTGAACTTCTACAACTGGAGTGAGTACATCGACCCGGATCTGGTCGCGGCATTCGAGGCCGAACACGGAGTCACGGTCACGCAGTCCTTCTATGAGTCGAACGAAGCGATGCTGGCACAGCTGCAATCCGGCGTGACATATGATCTCGTGGTGCCTTCCGACTACATGGTCGGGATCATGATCGAAGAGGGACTGCTCACCGAGCTCGACAAGGATGCGATTCCCAACTACGACAACCTCGGCACTCGGTTCCAATCACTGCCGTACGACCCTGACGGCGCCTTTTCAGTTGCATACCAGTACGGCACGACGGGTCTCGGAGTCAACTTGGCCGTGGTAGGTGACAACTTCACGCCGAGTTGGGCCCTCATCTTCGATCCGGCGCTCACCACACAGTTCCCAGGTGGAGTGTCCGTGCTCAACGACCCTCGGGAGACGATGGGTGCCGCCTTGAAATACCTTGGCTACTCGCTGAATGACACCTCGATCGACCATCTCGACGAGGCAGCTCAGCTGATCAAGGACGCCAAGGCCGGTATCGCAACCTTCGACTCTGATCAGTACGACGAGTCGCTGGTCACCGGGGAAGTGGCCGTCGCCCACGGATACTCAGGGAACATGATCGTCTCGATCGGTGAAGCCGACAATCCTGACGACTTCAC
>JAHEJX010000092.1 GCA_024638645.1 Actinomycetes bacterium | reverse complement strand
GACAGGGACTAACCGCCGACACTTCGGCAGGTGTCCCCTTCGGTCGAGCGACCGAACACGCCCAGATCGCCCTGGTCCCGGACCATAACGAGCGCCACGCCTACCCGTCCCCGATCGGCACCTCTGCGTGCGTTATTTCGATCGGAGTCTGTTGCGACCGTGTGGCCGCTGCGACGGCATCGGGCACTCAATCGCCAGCTCGCCACGTCCATCCTGGGAGCGCCTCAAGTCGTTTGCGGCGTTCAGGCGAGAGGCGTTTGTATGTGCCACGCTGCGTCTACACCCACCCACCAAGGTTGAACTGGCCAACCACGACGGATCTGGGAAGTCGCCCACAGATGGACAAGGCCGGCGCCGCTCCGTTTGCACTAGATGCTTGATCACGCGCGAGCCCGGCGGCGGCGCCTGTCACGTCCCGCAGACGTCCCGCAGATGTCCCGCCAAAGGGCGTTAGGCGTCGGTAAACGCGGTGATCGCCAGTGAGTGAGGGTTCGCATACAGGTCAACGGCCAGGGCTCGAAATCACCAGCGGGCCAAGGCGTCTCGATTCTTGGGACGTGTTCCCTGACACGGAAGAGGTCACTGGTTCGATCCCAGTAGCGCCCACCGGCGGGGAGCCGTTGTGCGTCAACGATCTCTATTCCGATTGATTCGTCGTTGAGGGTTCCGCGACCCATCTGTGCCGCTGATCCCTAACTGCTGCACTAAGGCATCGCCGATAGCAGCCGCTGCCTGCTTTACGGCCATCGTCGAACACCTGTTCCCTCTACACTGATTGGTAGCAACTCTTGTCAAGGTCGCTTGCCATCACCGTCAAACGGAACGTAGAGCGCGGTGAGCGTAGCTTCTTTGGGAGATGGATTCGGATTCGTCGTCTCCCAATGGAGATTCACAGAATGGGTTCCGGCGGATACCGGAACCGTTACTGAGGACTCACAGAAGCTGAAGATCGTCTCAGTATCACCGCTGGCGACGAACGATTTGTTCGAAATAAGCCGCTCCGACGCGACGATCTCTTGCCCATCAAGCTCAAAGTTGCACCACATGTAGCTCCCAGTCGTGCTGACGCTGCTGCCGTTGACACCACCCGATATCACGAGGAAGCCATCGCGGGGCGCCTTGATCTGCACCGATAGGACATCGCCTTCGACGGATGGAAGATTGTCAGAATTGGCGAAAGCAACGCGAAGCAGCTGGTGGGCACTCCATCCATCCACCCTGTCGGCGTTGAGCTTCTGCACTTTCGTTCCCGAGTCCACCTTGAAGGGTGCCTCCCCCGCTTCGGCAACCAGTGACAGCGCCGAACCGGCACCGTTGTTGACGAGACGCAATGTGCTCGAGCCGGCCCCAGAAGTGAGAACGGTTCGGCTGTTTGCTGTGTTCTGTGTGCCAAGCACCAGCCCGGCAACGGCTGCCACAGCGGGTGGCATCGCCAGCAGCATCACGCCGACGATCAGGCCACCCATGGCTGCTGACCTGAAATGGACACGGCTGTTCTCCGACATCTTTCCCCTTTCGTGTCTAGGGCAACCATACGCAGCACGCGTTTCCGGCTGCGGGATGTAGCCGGGCGAGCGATTCTCGAGCGGCTGGATAGCGAAATGGAATCAACCCTTTAGCCAACTGAGCGGCGGGTTTTCGCCCATTTGAGTGATTCGGACGGCATCGTCGTGGTCGCCACTGTCGTTGTCGGCGACTCTGAGGATGTCGTAGCGGCGGCGGCGGTTGTCGTTGCGACCACTGATGTTGCCGCGGAAATGGAGGCAACGGTCACCGGGTGCGGCGACGCCGGGACAGCAACGGATGATTCGCTACCTGCACACGCGGTGACGATTAGAAGCGCCGACACCAGAAGAGCCGGACAACGGCGCATGGAGCACCTCCCACGACAGCGATCCACAGCGTTGGCCGCCTGCCCAAAGGCTTGAGACCTTGCGGCGAGTCGATCCAGCCCGGGCACCCGTGCTATAGGTCGACAACCGCAGCCGATCTCCGGCAAGAGCCGCAGCGAGCATCTCGCCGAGAGAGTAAGGCGGTCGTCGTACAAGGAACCGAGAAGGCCCCTGAGCCGCCCGGTATGCCGTACGAGTGGCTGGAGCGGGAGGTCGGCGAGAGCCTCGAGATCGGCACGGTCTTCGCCATGGAAGTCGAACCCAGTGCGGAATCATCCACCCTGGGCAGTGGCAGGAATCGACTGGTCCGAAGGACCGGCGTCTTATCTCCTCCTGAGACATTCGAATCACCGGGAACCGGAAGCCGGGTTCATCCGTAATGCCTTCCCGAAGATCCTGGGGAGGACATCCATGACAAGGAAGACGGTGCTCATCGTGGCGGCTCTGGCGCTCGTCGCCGCGGCGTGCGGCGGCGACGATGAAGGCTCAACAGATACGACACCGGCTCCGACTACCACGCAAGCGACAACGGCGGCACCCACGACGGCAGCTCCAACTACAGCTGCACCGGCAGTTGCGGCAGTGACGGTGGCCAACTCCTCGCTTGGCGACATCCTCGCCGACCAGGACGGGAACACGCTCTACCTGTTCCTGCCGGACGCCCAGGGGCCGAGTGTGTGCAACGGCGATTGTGCCGAAGCTTGGCCGCCGCTGTTGGAGGCTATGGCCGGAGATGGTGTCGATGCCGCCCTTCTTGGCTCTGCCACACGCGACGATGGCTCCGAGCAAGTGACCTACAACGGGTGGCCGCTGTATTACTTCGCAGGGGATTCGGCGCCGGGCGACACCAACGGGCAAGGCGTCAATGAAGTGTGGTTCGTCCTCGACGCGGCGGGCGACGGTATTGGCGTGCCCGCACCGACCACCACGACGGAGGCGACCACCACGTCTGGAGCCCCAGCCGCAGCGGCTGTGACAGTTACCAGTTCGAATCTCGGCGACATCCTCACCGACCAAGACGGCAATACTCTCTACCTCTTCACGCCGGACGCCCAGGGGCCGAGCGTGTGCAACGGACCCTGTGCGGAGGCATGGCCGCCGCTTCTCGAGGCTGTGGCCGGAGACGGTATCGACGCTTCACTGCTCGGAACCGCCACGCGTGACGACGGCATCGAACAAGTGACCTACAACGGGTGGCCGCTGTACTACTTCGCGGCAGACGGTGCTCCCGGCGACGTGAACGGCCAGGGCGTCAACGATGTCTGGTTCGTGCTCGATGCCGCAGGAAACGGCATCGGAGTCTCTTAGGTCCGCCAAACTGCAGGTGAGGAGGACGCCATTAACGACAGCGCTAACAGGGCCGATCGCGAGGTCGTGGAGCGGTTTGCCGCCGGCGAACCCGAGGCCGTGCGCGACCTATATGGCCGATACGGGCGGGCAGTGTTCACGGTGGCCATGTCCGCCCTCGGCAACCGCCACCTTGCCGAAGAGGCGGTCCAACTCACCTTCCTGCAGGCTTGGAGAGCGGCTGCTCGATTCGACATCAGTCGGGATCCTGCCCCGTGGCTTTATGCAATCGCCAGGCGCGCCTCGGTCGACGTGTTCCGACGAGAGCGGCGCCACGGTGGCGGGGTCCCGCTCGACCACGACTCAGACATTGCAGTGCTTCCCGAATCCTTCGAGGCGACGTGGAGGGCGTGGGAGATAAGACTCGCCCTCGACGCCATGCCGGACAAATATCGTGAGGTCGTGGAGGCAACTCACTATCTCGGAATGTCACATGAGCAGACAGCGGCCAGGCTCGGGCTTCCGCTCGGAACAGTGAAGTCACGGGCGCATCGTGCCCATCGAGATCTCGCCAAACGACTCTCTCACCTGGAGGAGGCAACAGCATGAAGTGTGATGACGCCCGTGCTGCGTTTCTTGCCGGACAGGTAGGACGCGCGGAGAGCGAGCATCTCGAGACCTGTGCGGAGTGTCGAGCTGAGATGCCATCGCTCCTGGAGACCCGCCGCATCATGGAGAGCGCGACATTCTGGGAAGAGCCGCCTGCCGACCTCGAAGACCGCATCGTCGGTTTGGTCGCGGGCCCTGGGCCGAAGAAGGAGCCTGCCGAGAAGCCGCCGCGCTGGCAGCTAGCAGTTGTGGGCGCAGCAGCTGTTGTGGCGCTGTTGCTCGGAGTGTTCCTGGTGCAGCGTACGCCTTCCCCGGATTGGGAAGTTGCGCTGCCCGGCACCGCTGAGGCTCCGCTGGCCGTGGGAGTTGTGTCCGGATGGAACGAGCCAGGCGGCACGCGCATGACGCTTGATATCGAAGGCCTTCCCCCGGCCCCCAATGGGTTCTTCTACGAATTCTGGTTATCGGCCGGCGACCTCCACATCTCAGCCGGTACCTTCACGGAGGCACAGGGTGTGGAGCTCTGGGTCGGAGTAACTAGAGCCGAATTCCCCAGACTCTGGATCACTTTGGAGCCCATCGATGAAGACGAGAGCCCCTCCGGCGTCAACGTGATGGATACTGCGTGAGATCAAGCACGTACTTCTAGGTTGCTCAAGGCGACAGCAACTTCGACGATCTCGCCGGGGTCGAGGTGTTCGCCGCCCTTCTTGTGAGCGCGCCTGGTGATGTCCGCCATCATGGCTGATGCTCAGGGCGCGTGCTGCACCCGCACCTCGATGCGCAACTGGCGCCGTTCGACCTCCGTGAGCTCGATGCTCGCCGTCATCGGGCCGGGTCCGGTCGCGGCGAGCGTGCATCCGTCTGACTTGCGAGAGGAATCAACCACCCGCCCCCAGGTGTCGAGGGCGTCACGCAGCTCGCTGCATGTCTCCGACGGTTGCCCTGTACCGGTGAACACAGCATCAGCACCCACGTAACTCAGCGGGGTGGCCCTTCCCCAGTTCGACTCGACGAGGTCCAAGTCGGAGCCACTCACGATTTGTTGCAGCGCCAGGTTCACCGATGCGGAGTCCCCGGCTTGCCAAGGCATTGTGAGGTTGAACGGGTGAAACATGCCTATCACCCATGCAATAGCGCCGAGGACTATCACAGATATGAGTGCTTTCACGGACTCAACTCCTCGGCGGATTGGATTGATCCTCGCACATCGGCGAATAACTAGTCACAGGCAGAAACCCACAAACTCCCGTACCCACAGAAAGTGGTTGTGTCCTACAATGTGTGGTAACAGGTGAGGAGGTAAGTAGCCATGGATCGCAGTCCTACGCTTTTCGAGGCAGTCGAGTTTCGGGAGCCTGCTCTCCAACCGGGGGAGCGCTACTCGGGTCCGGTCGAGACCTCTCTTGGTGAGTTCGAAGATGAGACGAAGGCGATCGCGGTCGCCCGCCAGGCTTGGCGCGGCTTCCTAGAAAACCCGTCGCACGACGTTGCCTGGTGGCTCGTGCGTGTACCGGGCGAAGATCTGGCCCGTTGGATCGCCGAAAGCCGGAGCGATGTCGAGCGAATGCTCGATCTGACGACCCGCCAGCTCGTAGCCGTGCGACGCTAGTCCAGAATCTGCGCTAGTCCGCCACGCTATCCTGCATTCTGATAAGCGCGCGGCCGCGACGCCGAACGCCGTGTGCACTAACCCCAGAAGGAGCTCGAGTGTCCGCCGAAACGATTCCCCACAAGGTCCTTCAACACGGTGAGCGGTCTCCAGGAAGCCCGGCCTACTACGTACGCGAGAACGACACTTGGCGAGCCACGTCGTGGGGCACATATGCCGAAGAGGTGAGGACCGCAGCCAACGCCATGATCGCCCTTGGCCTGGAAGTTGGCCAACCGGTATGCATCCTCGGCTTCAACCGGCCTGAGTGGGTGATTTTCGACGTCGCCGCAATGGCAGCCGGCGGGGTGCCGGCCGGCATCTACACAACGAACTCGCCGACCGAGTGCAAATACATCATCGGGCATTCTGAGGCACCAATCGTGCTGCTCGAAGACGAGGAGCAGTGGGAGAAGATCGCACAGATCCGCAGCGAGCTTCCGGCGCTCGAGCACGTCGTGATGATGAAAGGCGCAGGCGTTGCCGCGGAAGGCGTGCTGTCGTGGGAAGAGTTCATGGCAAAGGGCGCCGACGCCCCGGATGGTGAGCTCGACCGTCGTTTGGATTCCCTGGAGATGAACCAGCTGGCGACTCTCATCTATACGTCGGGGACTACGGGACCGCCGAAAGGCGTGATGTTGTCGCACGACAACCTGGCGTGGACTGCATCTCAGACCGTCCAGATGTTCTCCGTCACGAGTGCCGACACTGCCGTCAGCTACCTGCCACTGAGCCACATCGCGGAGCAGACATTCTCCATCCATGTGCCCGCAACGGCAGGGCACGCGGTGTATTACGCCGAGTCGATCGACAAACTTGCAGACAACATCCGTGAGGTGCAGCCGACCATCTTCTTTGCGGTGCCCCGAGTCTGGGAACGATTCCACGCCGGAGTTGTCGCCAATCTGGCAGAGGCGACCGGAGCCAAGGCCAAGATCGCCGACTGGGCCTTCGATGTGGTTGGCAAGGTCTCTGCGCTCCGAACCGAGGGCAAGGAGCCATCTGGCCTACTTGCCGGGCAGTACGCGCTGGCGAAGAAGCTGGTCATCAGCAAGGTGAAGCCGCGACTCGGAATGACCAATGCCAGGGTCCTGGGAACCGGTGCCGCACCGATTGCCAAGGAGATCCTCGAGTTCTTCTCCCGTCTCGACATGATCATCTACGAGGTCTACGGCCAGTCAGAAGACACCGGGCCTACTTCGACCAATCGCCCGGGCAAGGTGCGCTTCGGCAGTGTGGGCCCCGCCTACCCCGGCGTCGATGTCACTATTGCGGACGACGGTGAGATCGTTGTCGAGGGACGGAACGTGTTCCTTGGCTACTACAAGGACGAAGTGGCCACCGCTGAGGCGCTGATAGACGGCAAGTTGCACTCAGGCGATCTCGGATCCTTCGATGACGACGGGTTCCTATGGATCACCGGCCGCAAGAAGGACATCATCATCACTGCCGGCGGAAAGAACGTCGCTCCGGCACCGCTAGAGGGTGGGTTGAAGAGCCACACATTGATTTCCGAGGTCGTCGTGATCGGCGATCGTAAGAAGTTCTTGTCCGCGCTCGTGACGCTCGATGAGGAAGCGGCCGGCGCCTTCGCTGCCGAGAACGGGATAACCGAGGCCCTGCACGAGTCTGCGCGGATCTACAAAGAGATCGAGGCGGCAGTCGAGCTCCTCAACAAAGACTTCGCCCGCGTGGAGCAGATCAAGAAATTCACCGTGCTGTCTCGGCAACTCTCCATCGAGGGAGGCGAGCTCACGCCCACGCTCAAGGTGAAGCGCAACAGGGTTTCGGAGCACTTCGCTGCCGAGATCGACGCGATGTACTCGGAATAGAGTCAAAGCGCGAAGGGTTTCGATTTCCCCCAGCAGAGTTACGATTCACCCATGGAAACAAGCTCCAACGTAATAGAGATAAGCGAGATTGCGCTAGGGCGCATTCTCGAGCTGCGCACGGCTGAGACAATCCCGGGGCTTGCGCTCGGGCTTCGTGTCGCCGGCGTCGGTGCAAACGGCTTTGTCTACGAGACGGCTTTTGTTCGGCCCGAAGATGTCAACGAAGGCGATCACGTCGAAAAACACGGTGATCTCCCCGTAGCCATCCCGCCGACGAGCATTGATCAACTCCGCGGTTCGGTGCTCGACATCACCGAACAGGGTGGGCTCGTGATTCGCAACCCGAACCCTGCATCGCCGGAGCTGGCGACGGATGGCGAGACTCTGGAGCTCAGCGGGACGGTCGAGGAGCGCATCACGCAGCTTCTCGACACCCACATCAATCCGGCCATCGCTTCCCACGGCGGATTCGTCAAGCTGCTGAACGTTGATGGTTCGACGGCTTTTCTCGAGATGGGCGGCGGCTGCCAGGGATGCGGCCTGGCCGCAATGACCCTGCGCAACGGTATCGAGTCGGCCATCAAACACAACATCCCCGAAATCGAGACAATCGAGGATGCGACGGATCACCTGGCGGGCACAAATCCGTACTACTAAGCGCTGATCGAAGATCAGCGCAGTATCAGGTACCTAATACCTAATACCAATAACCAGGAGCCCCCCGGCGTAAGCCGGGGGGCTCCTCTTTCGCTAGCAAAGCCGGTGCTGTCGTGCAGCCGTGCGCGTGCGGGCCATTCGAAGGGCACCGACCCTGCTGCGACCTATGCGGTGCGAGCAGATACGTCGTGCGGATCGGTGGGCTCTCCGCGCGTGGCGCCCCTGATTGCGTTCGCCGCGGCGAGTGCACTGCGACCGGCCTCTGTCCCAATCCGGGGCAGCTTGGCCGAGCGCCGCGAGTAATAGGAGCCTTTGCGGCCTCCATCGCTCACTGCATCGCCGTCTTCGTAGCTGCGAGCTGCCGGGGCACCAACTGCGGCAGGCACGGGCTCTTCGACGACCTCTTCCTCGACGTCTTCTTCGACGACGTCCTCGCTGGCCGTGGCCACCGGGACTTCGTCTTCCTCCGCGGAGGCCGCGGGAGCGATTTGCTCGACCTCGGCGATCTCGGCGACGGGCTCAACCACAGAGCTGACCTCTTCGATGCGCTCAGGCTCTTCGATCACCGGCTCTTCGTCGGCCGATGGAGCGGTCTCCGTCTCCGACGAGATCTCCTGCGCAACTACATCTGCTCTCGCTGCGGGGGCGATGGGCTGCGGCGTGTCGGCGTGCTCCTCGACCGGAGCCGCGACGGCGGCAGGATTCGCTCCAGCCCCGACCTCCTCGTCGACCGCTGTGGCCTGGGCAGGCACCGGTGCGTCGTCGAGGTCGTGGTGAATCGCCTCCCGTGCCTTGGGCGCTACGGTCGGGGGTTCCGGGGCAGTCACCGGCGCTGTCGCAGCCGGCTGCATTGGAGCGGCTGAGACCAGGTTTGTTGCCTGGCCCAGCGATCCGGTTGCTATGGCTTTGAGGCGGGCTTCGAGATCCGCTGCCGTTGCGCGCAGCACCTCGACTCGGGCTGCCAGCTCCGCCTCTTCCTCCTCATACTTGCGACGCATGTCGTTGATGGTTGCCTCTTGGGCAGCCATCAACGCAGCGGTGTCGCTCTCCACAGTGTTGATCATTTCGATGGCCTCGCGCCGCGCCGCGTTGCGGGTTGCCTCGGCAGCTTCAGCGGCCTCCGCCGTAGTCCGCGCTACCTCTTCGCGAGCGCCCGCCGAGGCGTTTTCGGCTGACTGACGGGCCTCAGAAACGAGGCGAAAAGCCTCCTTCTTTGCCTCGGCGAGCAGGCTTTCGGACTGCTCCCGCGAGGTGCTGACCATCTCTTCTGCTTGGCGCTTCGCGTTCGTGAGCAGCTCTTCCTTGGTCTTGGTTGCAGCGACGAGGGTGAGGTGGACGGCCTCTTCGCGCTTACGCGCCTCGTCCAGCTCAATCTCGAGGCTGCTGTAGCGCGCCTGAGCGGCGGCGACTTTCTGCTCGAAGAATCGTTGAACCTCGATGAGGTGGGCATCTACGGCGGCGGGGTCGATGCCGCCCTTGCGAAGGACGGGAAAGTGGGGCTGATCGGGCATGTGTTGTGGCATCTGACCCTCTGACGTGTTTCCTCAGGGTGCCCAACCACCTACCTTACCTGCCTGCCCACGGAGAGTGTATCAACAGACACACTGCGTGGTCAATGGCTATTCCAGCAGGCCCGCGTCGGTGACCGTCGTTATGGCGTCGATCGCCTGCAGGTGTTCCACGACCTGCCGCAACTGTCGGGCGAATGTAGTTCTAAGTTCGACCACATCAGGGGTTTGCTTGAAGAGTTTGCGGTTGTCGGCGAGATTGATTGCGGCGTCGAATAGGACCTGGGACACGGCCTCCGGCGTATGAATCCTGGCCTGGAGAGCGTATTGCTGGCCAAGCGCCATCGCTCGTTTTCCAAGTTCGTCCCTGTCAATGACGGATGAGTATGCATCTTGTTCGATGAGGTCGCCGATCACCCGGTAGGCCTCGAAGAACGGGCGGAGAACGATGTGCGACTGAAATGGTTGGAAGGCGCGAAGTAGACCGTCCACGTCCCCGTCGCGCACCTTGGCCCTCCAGTTCGGGTCATGGAGAGTGAGTTCGGCCCGAATCTGATCCTCGAACTCTTCGGAGGGCGCAAAGAAGAACTCGAACTTGAGGAGGTCGCGGAGGGCGAAGGCCTCGTCGAGGATCGCCTTTTCGGTGAGTTCTACGCCGGAGGTTCGCACCGCGAGAAGCGCGAGCTCGGTCACCGCGCTCGTCAGGAAATGATGGATGATCGTGTTGCGGTAGTAGGCGGCGGCCAGATGTTGCTCCCGGCTTATGCCAAACACAGAGGCGGTCTCGCCGTCGAAGCGGGTGACAACGCCGTGGTCGGTGAGGTTGTCGAGAGCCAGGCGCACCAGCCTGGGGTCGTCTAGGTCGAGCTTCTCGGTCATGGGAAGGTCGCGTTGGCGCACGTATTCGATATAGGGGCGGAGCACGTCGACTACCTCGTCGAGCGTGAGCGACCGACCTTTGGCGCTGAGCAGTGCGAGGGTCACCAGCGAAATCGGCGTGATCGGCGTCACCTCGTTGATTCGATTGGAGATCTCGAATGCAAGCTTGGGAACGGCGGGGGAGCGCTGGTCTTCTGCGTCTTCGGGAAGATCTGACAGGCCCGCCATGAAAGTGCGTAGCGAAAGCGGAGCCCCGAATCGGATGTGCGCCGCTCCGTAGCGACGGCGCAGGGAGCGGACCGTACGCATGAGCCACCCGAAGCTCTCGCTCTGCTTCTTGCCGCCGGCCGCCTCGCTCGCATAGGAGCCGACATCCTGAATCTGGTCATATGCAATTGAGACCGGGATGAAGATCAGGTCGTCGACCGAGCCCCGCTGTGCCGAGTTGAAGACGTAGGCGAGCATGCCGAGCCGGGGGGCCCGCAGCTTGCCCGAACGGCTCCGACCGCCCTCGAGGTACCACTCGAGAGGGAATCGCTTCTCGAGGAGGTAGTCGATGTACTCGCGAAGCACGAACTTGTACGGTTCATTGTCTTTGAACTCTCGACGGATGAAGAAGACGCCGCTGCGGCGCAGCAAAGGCCCAATCGGGAAGAAGTTCATGTTGATCCCGCCGGCCGTGTGGTTCGGTGGGAGCCCGTTCTCGTAGAGCACGTACTGGAGCAACAGGTGGTCGAAGTTGGACTTGTGCGACGGGAGAAACACGAGTGGGTGCTGTTGGCTCATCGTGTAGAGCGCATTGAGCTCTGCGTCGTCGTAATTGATGTCGACGTACGCCTTGGTGATCAGCCAGTGGAATGCGCCGGTGACGAGATCGATGACGTAGGGGGAGTGATTGGCCGCAATCTCTTTCACATAGCGGCGAGTCCGCGCCGCCATCTGGCTGTAGCCCGCTCCAGTCTCCTGGGAGAGCGCAGCGAGGCCGCGAGTGAATGAGGGGCGTTCGATGAGCGATTCGGTGGGAAACTTGGGCACCTTGTAGCGAGAGCCGCGCAGCATCCGCTCCGAACGTTCCAGCGCCAGCCACGCTCGGAGCGCTGTGAAGTCTGTAAACCCGGTCCCCGACTCCTGGCCCCGGGGATCCTTCATCCATAGCTCCCGAATCTCGCTGACTCGGGCCGGCTCGGCCATCACGATCCGGAGGCGTTCTGGGTGAATGCGGTAGAGCACGTGCTGACGTATCGGGTCAGGGTCGCGCGGGTCTCCGAGCTCGAGCATGTCGCGCAGCCCGACGGTCCGCTTCCCATCGCGGCTCGAGCTCGGAAGCCATGCCAGTCGTATGGGTACCAGAAGCGGGTCGCCTTGGCCTGCGAGAAAAGCATCGAGACGATTGTCGAGGCGCCGGCGCCTTCGCCTGCGCCTTGTTTGCGGGAGGATCGCCATTTGAACATTGCCGGGGTGCATGGCGGCAGGCTGATGGCGAGCGATCCAGCCCTGAAGCACCTTGCGCTCGAGGTCCCCACTCTCCTCGAGCAGGAAGATGATCGGCCCTTCGGCTATCGGCCATGCCGGCTCATCGATCAATGAGAGGCCGGTGTACGGAGTGTCCATCACCTGGAGCATAAGCAAGCGGCTCGGAAGATTCCGAGCCGCTTGTGAAATTCTTGCCTTCTCGTATTCGGTGTCACCACCGAGCTTCCGACAACCGACGACAAACTACCGACAATCAGTCGCCGCCGAGTAGCCCACCGAGAGCGTCCTTGGCCTTGTCCATCAGGCCGCCTCCATCGTCGTCGTCGTTACCGTCGGGAGCGTCGTCGCCGCCACCGAGAAGCTTGGAGACTTGACTGCCGAGGGGCCCGGGGAGCTTGTCGCCCAGAAAGTCCGCAACGCCGGAGACCACCGACTTGATCTGGTCTGCGCCGAGACCGGTCTTCTCCTGAAGCTGCTTGATGAGATCGTCCACCACGCCTCCTGTATCGATTGGCAGGTTGGCACCCATGATAAAGGAAGGATCTGGAGCCAAAGCCAGCGACGGACAAACTGAAGCTGGTCGGGCTATTGGGCGGCGGGATAGAGCGGTATGCGCCGCGGTGCCGGAGGCAGGGATGCTGACCAACTGGGACGGTTCGGTGCCTCCTCGGTCCCGAAGAGCTCGGCGATGCTGAGTCCACGTCCGAGATCGTGCCGGCAGCGCTCTTCGCAGCGACGATATGGGTCTCGAACGATTTCGTGGTTTTGCATGACCATGTGTCCGTTATCGGCAGAAAACGGGTAACTAGTTAATAATTTTGTGGAGGTTTTCGCGTTCTAGCAATGGGTGCTTGCACACCGTGGGGGTGTCGCCACAGAGAGTGTTGGGGTATGTTCGGCCGATGCGACGCATCTCCCTGACCCTCGCAGCAAGCATGGCCGCCACCGTGTTGTTGGCGACGGCCCCACCAGCTTCAGCCGCACCCGGCTGGCACAAGACGCCGCAGGCTCAGGGTGATCTGCGCACTATCAGTGTTGCTGTTGGCGAATCCATCCAAGCGGCCTTCGACGCAGCGCTGCCGGGGGACACAATTCTTCTCGAGCCCGGCCGCCACGAGGTCAACGGAAATCTCGTATTGCGCAACTCAGGAACTACCAATGCCTGGGTCAAAGTCAAGACCGTTCCGGGCGCAGGCCGGGCAACGATCGATCTCAATGGCGCAGGCGAGTTCCGCATCTCCGGCTCCTATGTACTGCTCAAGCGCTTGAAGATTCGCAACGGTGGGGGCAACAATCTCCACATCGCCCCAGAGGGTGGCGATCTGACACATGTGATCGTGCGCCGGGTCGATATTCGGTCGCTCGACTGGGGGCCGGGAGCAGCGATCAAGCTGAACCGCAACGGCCAATACAACGTCAGGCGGGTATACCTCATCGACAACAACGTCTCCGCGGCAATCTCGAACGCAGTCATCGATGGAGTGGGTGTCCGCAAGGTCGTGGCCCGCCGCAACAAGATCCACGACAACGCAGTGGGCAGCCACGGCATCTTCTTCAAGGGTGGCTCGTCGCGAATCCTCATCGAAGGCAACGACATCTGGGGAATCAGGCAGAACGCCGCCCTCCAGCTCGGTGGCAATACGGGGCCGAACTTCTTCGATCCGCTGTGGCCGAATCGGGAAGGGTTCAATCAGGTGGCGAGGAACAATCACCTGTGGGACTTCGATGACTCTGCTTTCGAGATCCGCGGCGTGAAAAAGGGCCGCATCTACAACAACCGAGTCGAGACCCAGACCCCCTTTGCCATCTTCCGGCTCCAGTGCGGTGAGATCGCCGGCGGCGGCGGCCAGTCCGGCAACGACGACATCATCATTCGCGACAACACGATCGAGGCAACCGGCGACCCCCAATACGCTCGCAACGACTGCGGCCCGGTCGACATAACGTTCCTCCGCCAAACCTGGATCGGGCAGTTCCACAACAGCGGAAGTGCCGGACCGGATATCCCGACGTTTCCCCTGCCGGGCGATACCGTAATTCCGTAGTGGTATCCGGTATCCGGTATCGATACGAGATACGAGATACGAGATACGCGGCCGCGAGATTCCGGCCGCCAAGCGGGGTAACTAGCCCATTCTCGCTGAATCGAACGGCCCTCCTCCCACCTAGTACATATCTGTCTGACCAGTTACGATGCCAACTGGTAGGGCGTTC